>NZ_RCVZ01000002.1:0-300000 GCF_003668575.1 Falsibacillus albus
GACGGGCACCAGATTCCTGTTCTGATTCCCTTCATTTCGATTTCCGCTCGTGACGGGCATCTGACCTCCATGCTGATAACAAATAAAAGCTATAAACACAAGAAATTACAATAGGACATCCCTTTATATGGAGCTGTACATTGTAATTATGATCTTATATGTTTAGGTACAATTGGGTATTTAAGGGATTTTACCCAAATGAAGCTTTCCTTTAAAGTGAAAAAGTAGTATACTATAATCATGCATTAATATTAACGATGAAAGGAGTTTGCAGATTGAATTCTCACGAAAGAACCACCTCTATAAACACTACTACCCAAAACCTCGCCCGAGCCTTATTTACAGTCAACCGGCACGCAAAGACTGCGACTAACCCTAAATTCCTTTATAATTTGAAGAGACAAGCTATCTGTAAAATGATCAAAGAAGGAAAAGCGAAAAAAATCGGCCTGCATTTTTCTGAAAATCCAAAGTTTAGCAAACAGCAATCCGACGTTTTGGTTAAATGCGGCGAATATTTGTTTCATATCCCCCCTTCAAAGGATGACTTCGAAAACCTTACCCATCTTGGGCAATTGGATCACTCTACCCGCAACCCCAATTACCGCATGCCATTAAATCAAGCAAAAAAGCTGCTGCAGCAATACACAGGCTTTAAAGAAAAAACGGACAGCAAGCATAAAAAAAGCACGTATACAAAGCCGGTCTTCAAGAAATTGGGCGACAGCTTTTTTTAAGCTTTCTAAAATCCATATAACAAAAAGCTGTCCCTCTATTAGGACAGCTTTTTTAATTTAGCCAATACTTTCAAAAACTCCTCTAATAAATCTGATGGCTCATCATGTTTTCTGTATTTTTCAAGCTGTTCACCGATTTGTTGATAATACCAAACTTGCTGCGCCTTCCCACGTTTGAATGAAGACCACATTTCATCTCCCAATCGTTCATGATGTTTCAATAAGGATGATGCATTATCCAGCTTATCGGCAGTAATCAATGCTTTTTCTTCGAAGCTTGCGGTTTTTATGCTGTTGATGGTATGGAGCTTCCGAGCTTCCCAGTTCAGGCTTTTATCTTCTGTATTCGCCTTTACAAGCATGCTGACCTTATCTCCAAATACATTTGTAATTTCATCCATTGTGATAGGTGTATCCTCAACAACGTCATGCAAGTATCCAGCAGCAATACACTCTTTTGATAAACCCGATTCTTCCAGCAGCCTCGCCACATTTTCTGCATGAACAAAATACGGCTCATCACTTAACCTTCGCTTTTGACCTAAATGAGCCGTAAAAGCAAAGTCCCTGGCTTTTTGAATTAAATGCAATTCCCATCTCCCCCCATCAAATTTCTGAATCGATCGATATTAATTTAATTAATGAATTGATCAATTTTTAAGACAAGCTCGGCTATTTCAGGTTTACTCACCTGTCCATCCGCACCGACCATATCACCTTTATGCCTCAAGTCATCTGTGATTAATGATGAAAAGATCAGTACAGGAATTTTCGATAACTGCGGATTGGATTTGATTTTCTTGGTTAAATGATGACCATCCATCTGCGGCATTTCTAGATCAGTGATGACCAAATTCACATTCACTGCAGCTGAATCCCCCGCTTCTTCCAAGTAGGCGTAAGCATCCTTTCCATTTTCGAAGAATTCTACATTCACATAACCTGCTTCGGCTAATGTATCATGAAGGAGCTTTCTGAGCAGCGGTGAATCCTCTGCCACAATGATCTTTTTACCTGAGCGCTCTCTTCGTCCCAATTTTTTAACCTTTTCAATATTGATCCCAGAGCTTGGATCGATATCCAACAAAATTTTTTCAAAGTCAATCATAAGGACCATTTCATCATCCCTCTTTATGACCCCGACAATCTGGACTGTACTCCCTTGGTACATTTCAGAAGGCTTTTCAATTTGGTCCCAGGAAATCCTATGTATTCTCGTCACATGATCAACATGGAAGACCACTTTTTGTTTATTGAATTCGGATACAATATATTTCTCGTCTGAAGATCCACTCTTTTCATTTTCCATTTCTAATGCTTTGGCAAGGTTGACGACAGGAAGCACCTCTCCCCGCAGCTGAATGATCCCCTCAACAATCGGATGTGAATGGGGAATTTTTGTGACCGGGACGGGTTGGATGATTTCCTTTACTTTTATTACGTTGATCCCGAATGTATTATTCAAAATTTTAAATTCAATGATTTCCAATTCATTCGTACCGGATTCCAGCAATATTCCTTTTTCATTTTTCATGAAAACAAACTCCTCCTTCATGATTAATTCATTATTCTACATTTATTTACTATATCATGAAAAGAAAGGAATTTTTCATACTAAATCTCTTAAACATAGCAATTTGAACAAAAAAAGAGTACAAATTCTTTATGAATTCATACTCCATTTCCGATATGTTTCAGGTTAATTATAATTTTCGCACCACATATGTTCCTGCAATCAAATCATGCAATGCCTGTTTCTTTTCTGTAAATGCTGCGATTATGTAGCCAATCATCAGGATGGAAGATAAAAAACTCATTGCAAGCAGCCTTCCGAGAGCTCGCCAAAAGGAAATCCGATTTCCGGCTACATCTGTAACTTTAAGTCCAAGCAGGAGCTTTCCAGGGGTTGCTTGGTACTTGGATGCATGAAATCCCGCAAAATAAAATATAGAACAAAGTAAATTTAAGATCATTAAGAATGCGTATGTGGCTAACATGCCAACAACCTGCCCGTTTGTCAATTGCGGCTCTCCATAGCCCGTTTCATTAACAGCATCGAAAAAGCCTGTTGGTACAAAAAACATGATTACAATCAGCACATTGATGATGCCAAGCGGAATGCCTAAAATCAGGCTATCGATTACATAGGCTCCAAACCGGACCCAAAAACCTGCATATGCCGGCTTTTTTTCATAAGAAAACTCTTGATTTTCTGCAGCCTCCATTGAAAAAAACCTCCATTTTTACCAAAATAAAGCAATAGAGAAAAATCATCTCCCACACATTATAATATAAATTGTAATAAGTTACTTTATTTTAATTAATCTTTTCTTTTTCTTTTTTCTCCTGCCAAACCGAAGCCAGCCTATTTTGACAAACATCATGAACATCATTGCGGCGATAAGGAACATAATCCCCAACACTACAAAATAAGAGTACTTCCATCTTAATTCAGGCATGTATTGAAAATTCATCCCATATAGCCCCGCTATGAAAGTCAATGGCATGAATATGGTTGTAATGACAGTCAACGTCATCATGATATTATTCATTTTGTCTGAATTGATGGAAAGATAGCTGTCTCTGACATCTGCTGAAAATTCACGATACGATTCAAGCATTTCCACAAGCTTGATCAGGTGATCATACACATCTTGAAAGTATAGCTGTTGATCTTTCAGGAAAGACATCCGATCAGAATGAAGAATGCGGTAAAGCAGATCCCTCATGGGCAGGAGCGATCTTCGGAGCTTGGACATTTCATGCCTGATATCAAACAATTTGTCCATCAATTCATTAATCGTTTCTTCTTCTGTATTATCCTCTATTACATTGAGCCGGTCTTCAATTTGATAGACTGGCGGAAAGAAATCATCGACAAGCTTATCGACAATGGCGTGCATGATTGAAAAAGGACTTTGGGAAGCACTGTCTTTCTTTTTCAATTGATCCCACAAATTATTGAGTTCTCTTACTGGTTTTTTATGTACTGTGACAATATATTTCTCGTTAATGAAAAGGTCCACCTCATAAGGGTCCAAACTTGAGACGTTCAGTGCGTGAAGGACAATGAAAAAATATTGATCATAAAAATCGATTTTCGGCCGCTGGCTGAAACCGTCCAGGCAGTCTTCGATAGCCAATGGGTGAAAATGAAACACCTTCGATAATTGTTTTGCTTCATTGTTGTTTGGGTTGGAAAAATCCACCCAATACCATTTTACATTTTTGTCTTTTACTGCACGGAGAGGGACGTCATACTTGATGGTACCATCCTGCAGACAGGTGCAAGTCCTGATCATGAAGCAGCTCCTTTACATTTCTTTTATTTTTGAATGTTTTATAATATTGTTTAAATTTCCATTTTTCACTAATTATTCTTCATGTGATGTTGGTTGGAGTAGAAGGTGCGGGACTCCGTAGAGATCAGCAGGCAAGGATCCCCCAGCGGAGCAAGGAGACTCATCGCCTGCCCTTCGGAAAGCGAGCAACCTGCAGGGAAAACAAGCTTGCACAAGTTTTGACGAATAGCAACAAGCTTTAGGAAAAGATAAAGTCTATCTTTTCTTTCTTTAACCCAAATGAATCACTTTTAACCTTTTTTTGCATGAATCCTTAAATTTAATGGTAGAATGAACGTACTAATATGCAGGAAGGAAGAATCCTCATGGAACACTTATTGAATCAGACTGTTAAAAACATCGAAATTTCAGGCATCAGAAAATTTTTCAATATGGTCAATGATTTCGATGATTTGGTTTCCTTAACGATCGGCCAACCAGATTTTCACACACCCCTACATATAAAAGAAGCTGGAGAATCGGCCATTCAGGAAAACTTCACTTCATACACCCATAATGCAGGGTATTTTTCTTTAAGGGAAGCTGCCTGTGATTTTGTAAAAGAAAAGTACGGACTTACATACGATCCAAATTCAGAAGTAATCGTGACCGTAGGTGCCAGTCAGGCGCTGGACATAGCCCTTAGAACAATTTTATCAAAGGGAGATGAAGTAATCATCCCCGGCCCTGTTTATCCTGGCTATGAGCCGCTTATCCGACTAAGCGGAGGGGTCCCGGTATATACTGATATTTCAAAGAATAAATTTCGAATGTCAGCAAAATTAATCAACGAGCAGATCACGGAAAAGACCAAATGCATCATACTTCCATATCCCTCAAACCCCACGGGAGTAAGTCTTTCAAAAGAAGAACTACTGGAAATTTCCGAATTGATCAAAGGGAAAGAAATCTTTATTCTAGCAGATGAAATATACAGTGAAATAGTATATGAACAGAATCATGTCAGCATTGCCAAGTTTTTAAGGGAGCAAACCATCCTGATCAATGGTTTATCCAAGTCCCATGCAATGACCGGATGGAGGATTGGGTTGTTATTCGCCCCATCAATCATTGCAAGACATATTCTGAAGGTGCATCAATATAATGTATCCTGTGCATCTTCGATTTCTCAGAAGGCTGCCCATGAAGCATTGGCCAATGGCAAATATGATGCAGTGGCTATGACGGATGAGTATAAAGAGCGGAGGGATTACGTATACGAGCGTCTGATGAACATGGGACTCGAAACAGTCCTTCCTGAAGGAGCTTTTTATTTTTTTGTTAAAATTCCGGAAACCATTAAGGAATCTTCCTTTGATTTCGCCGTCAAACTTGCCAAAGAAGGAAAATTGGCGGTTGTGCCGGGTAGTGCGTTTTCCAAGTATGGTGAAGGGTTTTTCAGGATATCCTACGCATGTGCTATGGAAACGTTGAAAGATGGCTTGGACAGGCTTCAAAGGTTTTTAGAATTGCATGAATAGCAAAAAGGCAAGGCGGAAGATTGAATTTCGCCTTGCCTTTTTAGTGAAACCCTATTTTTGATATTCCCCGTTATTTTTAGGGGCTTTTTCTTTTTTGGCTTTATCCTTATGGATTTTATTTGCTGCGGCGCTGCCAAATTCATGGGCAAATTCCTGGTTTAATACAGCAGAATCAAATCCTTTTTTATTTTTTTGATCTGCATCATTTTTTTTCGTACGTTTGGCCATACTTTTCCCTCCTTTTTTTTAGTTTGAGGGGTTGGACCATTTTTATTCATTTGAAAGCCAATATTTTATCAATGCCTGTGTTCCGCTATTTTCCTCACCATCATTACTTAGTTCCTCGTACATTTGCTTGGCCATTTTCAAACCTGGAAGCTTTAAATCCATTTTTTCGGCTTCTTCCAAGGCGATGCTCATATCCTTAATAAAATGCTTAATAAAGAATCCCGGTGAATAATCTTCTTTTAAGATTCGTGGAGCCAAATTGGATAGCGACCAGCTGCCGGCGGCTCCAAATGATATGCTTTCCAGCACAGTCCCGGCATTCAAACCTGCTTTCTCAGCATAAACCAATGCTTCACACACTCCAATCATATTGGAAGCGATGGCGATTTGATTGCACATTTTCGTATGCTGTCCGCTTCCAGCCCCACCTTGATAAACAATATTTTTCCCCATTGCACGGAATACTTCCCCCGCTGAACGGAAAGCCTCTTCATCACCGCCTGCCATGATGGTGAGCGTTCCATTTTTGGCTCCAATGTCACCACCGGATACAGGTGCATCTATTGCATGCATCCCCTTTTCCAATGCTTCCTTGTAAATTTTCTTGGCAAGAGTCGGGGTTGAAGTGGTCATATCAGCAAGTATTGTCCCAGGTTTGGCATTTGCGATAATTCCCTCAGCACCAAAATAAATGTCCTCTACATCTTTTGGATAGCCAACCATGGTAATGACCATATCTACTTGACTGGATAGATCCTTAATCGTATCGCACCAAAACGCACCTTCCTCCACCAGAACCTTTCCTTTTGAGTGCGTGCGATTATATATGTATACAGAATAACCTTCATTTATAAGGTTTCTCACCATTCCTTGACCCATGACACCAGTTCCAATGAAGCCTATTGTTCTTAATTCCAATGCTTTCACCCTTTCAAAATGGTTGGAAAATCATCATTGTTGAAATTCACTTTATATTAATTTTATCAGGTTTCATCCTTTGAAAAAAAAAAAGAGCCTGTTTTCACAGGCTCAAAAAAAGGGGGGTATGTGAGAAATCTCCAACTTTATGCTTGGTTATAGTATACCCCCTGCTAACTTGTTCAAACCTTTTTTTATATTTTTTTTTGCTCTCTTAAACACCGCTGTTGATTTCCGTCCAAGCCTTAGCTTTCCGTGGTCTCTAGGACTCCTCTTATCACGCAGGACATGGAATCAACGCCGCACGAAGAAGCATAATGTACGAGTCTACGACTAGCACTCCAATCAACATCTGGAAAGAGATAAAATCCGCCTATTTTTTTGATCCTATCCTAGTACCGTTTCAAAGAGCCTTATATGGATTTCACCATACCGCCATCGACCATGAAGGTACTTCCGGTCATATATGTATTTGAACTGGATGCCAAGAATACAATCACTTTGGCAAATTCATCAGGGGTCCCATAACGCCCCAATGGAATATTGCTTTTCATCCGTTCCTTGAACTGGTCAATATGCATCCCGATTTTTTCAGCATTCAAATCGTCCAAATG
Organism: Falsibacillus albus; assembly: GCF_003668575.1. Lineage (NCBI taxonomy): Bacteria > Bacillati > Bacillota > Bacilli > Caryophanales > Bacillaceae > Falsibacillus > Falsibacillus albus. Next base: position 7,320 of record NZ_RCVZ01000002.1, read on the forward strand.
TTTGACTCGGTCAGTGTCAATCCTACCAGGTGCTACAGTATTGATTAAAATATTATACGGGGCCAATTCTTGTGCCAACGTTTTAGTCAGTCCTGCGATACCCGTTCGGAATGTATTGGACAAAATGAGACCTGGTATAGGTTCCTTGATTGAGGAGGAAGCAATATTGATGATGCTGCCACCAGCATCTTTCATCAATGGCAGTACTTCTCGGATCATTCGAACATAGGAAAGCAGGTTCAACTCAAAGGCATACTGCCATTCATCATCGCTCAGCTCATCAAATTTCCCTGCAGGAGGTCCACCAGAATTATTTATTAAGATATCAATTGATCCACTTTTTTTCCCTGCCCACTGGACAAGACTTTTAATTTGCTCATATTTTGTAATGTCACAAGGAAAGTAAGCCACCCTTCCGTCTAATCCTGATAAATCGGCTGCAGCCTGTGCCAGTTTTTCTTCATTCCGGCTCGTCAATATGACATTGGCACCTTCTCTAAGAAGTGCTTCCGCGATCGCTTTTCCCAGCCCTTGACTTGATGCAGCCACTAGCGCATTCTTCCCTTTTAGGTTGAGCTCCATTCTATCCCCCCATTTCTATCTTCATTATAACTGAAGTGAAAGGTCATGGCTGAAAATAACTCTTTAAAAAAGCGCTTACATGTTATATAATACGTTTTGCAAACCTTTTCATTTGAAAATAAAAAAAGAGTGGAGCATGAAGCTCCACCCAAAAATAGGGGGAAATGAGAATAAAAAAGCTTAAAGTCTTACCATTGTGCTTGTTTATTTCATACCCTCAAAATTATAACTGTACACCTGAATTTATGTGACAAATAAATTACAGTTCAGTAACTTTTTTTACAGCTTCAATTACTTCATCATTCGTGTGAAGCTGCAATACGTCATTGGCAAGTTCTTTCATTTCTTTGTGGTTCAAACGAGAAATTTGGGAACGGGCCTTTAAAATCGAAGTGGCGCTCATTGAAAATTCATCCAATCCTAACCCTAATAGAATTGGAATTGCAATTTCATCGCCAGCCATTTCTCCGCACATACCTGCCCATTTGCCTTCCTTATGCGCAGCATCAATTACCATTTTCACTAAGCGAAGGATGGCTGGGTTGTATGGCTGATAAAGGTAAGATACTCTTTCATTCATGCGATCTGCTGCCATTGTATATTGGATAAGGTCGTTAGTCCCAATGCTGAAGAAATCGACTTCCTTAGCAAAAAGATCCGCCATGACTGCGGTAGAGGGGATTTCGACCATGATGCCAACTTCAATGTTGTCTGCAGTCTTTACACCAGTTTCATTAAGCTTAGCCTGTTCTTCAGAAAGAATGGCTTTCGCTTCCCGGAACTCATTTAAAGTTGAAATCATCGGGAACATGATTTTTAGATTTCCATAAATACTTGCTCGCAGCAGCGCCCTCAATTGTGTTCTGAAAATATCCTGTTCTTCCAGACACAGCCTGATGGCACGGAATCCTAAAAACGGATTCATTTCTTTAGGCAGGTTAAGATATGGAAGCTCCTTATCGCCACCGATGTCCAATGTACGAACGACAACCGGCTTTCCTTCCATTCCCTCAAGGACTGCTTTATAAGCGGAAAATTGTTCATCCTCCGTAGGAAGTTCGTCTCTTCCCATATAAAGAAATTCTGTACGATATAGTCCTACCGCTTCTCCGCCATGTTCTGTTACTCCTTTTAAATCTTTCGGAGTCCCGATATTTGCGCCAAGCTCGACATGGTGACCATCATTGGACACTGTCGGCTCATTTACAAGCTTCGCCCATTCGGCCTTTTGCGCTTCATATTTTTCGTGTTCCTTCTTATACTGATCGATGACTTCTGGTGTCGGATTGATATGTACCTCACCATTTAGTCCATCCACAATGACCAAGTCGCCGTTTTGAATCTCATCAGTGACGGATTTGGTCCCGACTACGGCAGGGATTTCCATAGATCTCGCCATAATCGCAGAATGGGATGTCCTTCCACCGATATCAGTGGTAAATCCTTTAACGAATTGACGATTTAATTGAGCAGTGTCAGATGGAGTCAAATCTTCCGCAATAATGATCACTTCTTCGGCGATCATGCTTGGATTGACAACTTGTACACCCAATAAATGGGACAGTACACGTTTCGTTACATCACGGATATCCGCTGCCCTTTCCTTCATATATTCGTTATCCATCGATTCGAACATGGATACAAACATATCCGCAGTTTCTTTAAGAGCAACTTCAGCATTTACAGCTTCGGTTTTAATCTTGTCTTCAATCGGTGTCAATAGCTCTGGATCGCTTAAAACGAGAAGATGCGCTTCAAAAATTGCCGCTTTATCTTCACCCAAATCAGTTTTAGCTTTATCCCTGATTGCTTCCAATTCGGATTTTGAGGTTGCAATCGCTTGCTGAAAGCGGGAAACCTCTTGCTCCTTATCAGAAATTTCTTTTTTCTCAAAGCTTAAATCAGGTTCTACTAAACGATAGGCTTTTGCAATTGCGATGCCGTTAGAAGCGGCAATTCCCTTTAAGATACTTGACATTACTCAGCTAAACCTTCATTTTTTAAAGTTTCTTCCAAGCTGTTCAATGCATCCTGCTCATCATTGCCTTCAGCGATGATTGTGATTTCAGCATCCTTGCCAACACCAAGAGACATAACACCCATGATTGATTTCAAATTCACTTTTTTACCTTTGAATTCCAAATGTACTTCAGAATTGAACTTGCTTGCTGTTTGAACTAAAAGTGTAGCCGGGCGTGCATGGATTCCAGTTTCTGCTTTTACAGTAAATTGCTTTTGTACCATATTTATCTACTCCTTTATTCATATATAAATAATGCTCGCTTCATTAAATTATCCAATCTTGAAGAATTCGTCAACACATAACTTTATAAAGGCAAGCAATTAATTTTGAAAGGAATACCCTTTCAACTTTTAAGAATAGCATGTACACCTATGTAAGACAATTGTAATGCTCACTTTTTTAGTATTTCAATTCTTGGAAGAACTTATGAATGGATCCAAAAACTATTTTATCAGCAACTGAATTAACAAATTCCAACTGCCTTTGATTTAAAAAATAAAAACGGGATTGCATGAGGTTCTATCCCCTATTACATCCCGTCTTTTTAATTCTCTTAAATTATTTTGTCAATCGATAATGCTTCCCTTTGCTTAAAACATTATAAGATACCCTGAGTTTGATCAGCGTCGCCTTCAGCGTGGTCTCAACATCGGAATCCAGATCCGTATATACGTTTGCCAGGTCAAGTACGGATCTGGCCAAAAGCTCGATTGCATATTGAAGTTCTTTTTCATTAAAATCATTTTGTTCTTTCATCAGCATTTGCAATAATTCATTTACAGTGGATTTGACTCTAGCAGCCTGTTCCATTTCACGCTTCATTACATCCATCCCCCAACAAATCCATTTTTGGAAGTATATTTAATCCCTTCAAAAAATAGAACAAGAAAGAGAACAGCTTATTTCCCTATACACCCAATTGTGCATATTTATTGAATAAGAATCTAGTGATCAGCCATATAAAAATAATGACCGTCAAGGAAACACTTCCTAAAATCCCCAATAGGATGGCGATTTGGTATTCAATTGCCACGAGCGGACTGACGCCTGATAAAATCTGGCCGGTCATCATTCCCGGTAGAAAGACGATCCCCATCCCGACCATATTATTGATTGTTGGAAGGATGGCGGAATCGAATGCATTATCGACAAATGGTTTTATCGCTGTTTTTGGTGTTGCGCCAAGCATCAGTGCACCTTCAATTTTTTCCTTTTGATCACGGATGCTTTGCAGCAAATTCTTTGCACCTAGCGTTATTCCAGTCATTGAATTTCCAACTATCATGCCTGCAATGGGAATGAAATAACGCGGTGAGTACCATGGGACGAAATGTACGACGATAATATTAAAGTAAAACAAGCTAATTAAGGTGCCGCCTGCCATGGAAACAGCGATTGTTTTCTTAAAGATTGATGGGATATGACCATTCATTTGCTTATAAACATTATATATGGCGAACGTTTCCATGATCGCGATAATCAACAACGTCAGCAATGGATGGGGATGATCAAAGATAAAAATCAGGATATATCCCGCCATGACCAATTGAAGCGTCATCCGCAATGTTGCAATGACAATCTGTCTTTCTCTGGAGATCTTTCTGATTTTGACGATGATGATTAGTATGATGACAAATACATAAGCGGCCAATAAACGCCAAAATTCTATATCAATAATCCCTTTTGATTCCATGATGACTCCTTTCTAATGCTCTTGTTTATCCATTTTGATCATACGTTCGCCGAATCTTTCTGCAATCATCTTTGAGTGGGTCACCATGACAACCGCTGATCCCTGTGATTTGGCCCGATTCAAGAATTCCGTCATCACATCAAATGCGGTTTCATCATCAAGTGCTGAAGTAGGTTCATCCAAGAGGTAGACTTCAGGCTTCATCAACAGCACTCTTCCCAACGCAACCCGTTGTTTTTCCCCTCCAGATAATGTTTCGATGCTTTGACTTAGCTTCAAGGTTTGCAGTGAAAAAGCCCTTAGAATCGAATCCAATTCTTTCAAAGAGGCATCATCTTTTTCAGAAAGCCGCAATCCTTTCTGCAGATTATCTTCAATGGACCCCGGGAAGACAAGAGGCTGCTGGGCTAACATTACTACTTTTCTCCTCAAATTCACCGAGTCGATATCCCGAATATTTTCTCCTTTGTAAAGAATTTCTCCTTTGTCCGGCAATATCATTTGGTTCAGGAGTTTTAGGAGGGTCGATTTGCCTGCCCCGCTTTCACCTACGATACAAGTGATTTCCTTCTTTTCAATCCGCATATCTTCAATCCTTAAAATATGTTGATATTGAACATTATGGAGTGAAAACATCGGCACCGCCCCTTTCTTCCTTTTAGTGTTGCCAATGGCCGCACTTTATTTCCTACTGAAACCTATTTTCTTTTCTTGATCTCTTCTTTCAGACTTTTGATGGAAGTTTCAAATTGAACTAACTCATCTTTTGTTATTGTTTCATGACCATACCTGACCCTTTCGTAAATCCTCAAGGAATATTCGGGAAAATGCAGTCTATTGTTCAATACCCAATCTCTGAATGTTTCATTCTTTTTCTTCTTAATGCTTTTGTTGGCAGCAAGCTTATTCATTTTCAAGGCCATTTGCCTGACTTTATTTTCAGCTTTGGAATAGTGATAGCGATTGATTTTTTCTTGAAAGAAAGTATTTTTTAATTTCTTTGAAAGTGTCGGAAACTCATCATTTGGACTAATTGTGTTTGAAATCTCGAACTTCCAATGTCGATATTTATATACAGTAATGATGACAACCGCGATCACCAGCAACACAAAGAACACCTCAAGCCACTCACCATTTGATGCATTTTGAAACACTTCATGTTCTTGATTGTTTTTGTCTGTTGAATCATCTTGGATGGCTTTCTCTAGTTTTTTAGACCACCCTTTTGATAGTAATTTATCAATGACCCATTCAATGATCGGAATAGTAGCAAAAGATAACACTCGGATTATGAGTATTAAGAGGCCGTTTACGCCATTATGGAAATATTGACTGAAGTATATGACACCAAAGACTATAGACAGAAAGATTCCAATAAAAGCAAGGCTTTGCAGAATGAAGGGTCCAAAGGGTTTACTCTGATCAGGGCCGGATATCCACTTTTCCATGAAGGAACCATATGTATACACGAAGACCTGGAGCAAAAGAAGCATCAGAATCCAATCTTCTCCACTCGGACTGAATCCCTTTGACAAAAAGTACTCGCATATGCCCATGAACAAAGCAGTATATAAAACAGTGGTTGAATCCAATTCAAATAATGAATCCTGTACAATCGTTTTCAACCGGGCATACATAAATAAAGAAACGGCCAAAATAATCCACCAGTCTATTCCCATAGCCATTCCGGCTGCAGCCTGCAATGGAATCGAGATAAGAAGGATGCTTGGCTTATTTATCCTGGTCAGCAGCAACAGCATCGCCAATACGCTTATGCTGACGGATAGCAAGATCGGCGCAGCCATATATTCATGCTTGTTGATAAAGAGAAACGGCATCAAAAACAAGAGCAGCAGAATGGTTTCAGCTGTGATTTTAAACATCACCCGGACTATGAGCTCGCGGCTCCTGGTATTTTTTACGATATCCAAAGTCGGTCAACTCCTTTTACCGTATTCCCTTTTACTTGAGTCGGCCTGATTCCTTTTTTCATAAACAGTTGGATTACGGCGTTGGCGTCCGAAGGGATTTCACCTAAAATGATGATCGTTGAAACCCTATGATTTTTTTTGTTCTCATGAAAAAGCATGCTGCTAAAAGGAAATGGGAAAGAATCCACAGAAATAACTGCAAGCATTTCCATGGCCTTTTGCCTTTGTTTCGGCCCTTCTCCCAGCGGAAGCAAAAAATAAGGATTATCTCCAAACGAACGGAGATTCACCAATAGTGAAAATGGAATCTCCTTTATGAATGCAGTATTTACAAGAAAAGCTGCCTGTTCGATCATCTCCTCCAAATCAGCGACGACTGAATGCCTATCTATTACATTGAGCACAATGATCCAGGACATTTCAGTTGTTTTTTCAAAGATTTTCGTCTGCAATTCATTTGTCCTTGCAGTAGCTTTCCAATGAATGTTTTGAAATCCATCCCCGCTTCTATACTCTCTTGTCCCGATCGTCTGCAAAGGATCAGAAAATAAAGATTGTGGGGATGGGTGAAAGCCTGTAACCATCCGCTCATTCTCCACATCCCCATTGACTTCCCTTTGTAGGGGATACACGATGATTTCCTGTTTGAATATCTCATTGAATTCCAAAATAGCCGTTTCACTGCCAAAAAGACTTGGAATCATCAATTCAATTTTTCTGATTCTTGCTAGACCTCTTTTCACTGTTTCTATAGGTATCGTCACTTCTTTCTCTTCGTTGGGAAAGACAGCAAATGGGATACTGACTTCAGCCAAATCGGAATGAACCGTGAATTCCGTACCTGTAGGCTGAATATTGGCATCGAATGCAATGGTCAAGCTGCCTTTAAAGATGGGGATGAGCCCATTTCTAAATGAAAGTTTCCAGCTTGTCTGCTCTCCAGGAAAGACCCTGATACTCTTCATTTCATTTATTAGAGTCAGGCTCTTGTGTATGCTTTTTAAATAAAAAATACTCAAATGAAAAAATAGCAAGAAAAGACAAAACACCGCCAACAGTAAATACTGATATAGAAAAAAAGCCATGATGGCAAAAATGATGAATACAATCCTGGTCCTTGACAATTGTCCGTCAATGATATCCGTTTTCCACATCCCCGTTATGCCCCCGATTCTACGGGTGCATCCACACTATTTAAAATTTCTTTGAAAATTTCATCGGTTGACCTTGTGAGCGATGATTCTGGTGTTAAATGCAGCCTATGAACGAGGACATTAGGTGCAAGACTTTTCACATCCTCAGGGATCACATAATTCCTGCCTCGAATAAAAGCAGCACCTTGAGCCGCTTTTACGAGAGCAAGGGCGGCCCTTGAGCTTACTCCGAGTTCAAGGGCTGGATGATCCCTTGTAGACTGGACGATGTATAATATGTAGTTTTCAATGTCTTCTGAAACAATTACCTGCTTAACCTTCGTTTTCAGTTCATTTATTTGTTCCACCGTCAATACTTCGTTTATTGCCTCAAGAGGGTTTTCTGATCGAAATCTCTTTAATATTTCCTTCTCTTCTTGAAAACTAGGGAATGGGATACTTATTTTCATAAAGAAGCGATCCAGCTGGGCTGCAGGGAGAGGAAACGTCCCTTGCTGGGATTCAACCGGATTTTGGGTGGCAATGACCATGAAAGGTTCTTCCATCTTCAATGTTTCCCCGTCTATCGTCACCTGTCTTTCTTCCATCACTTCCAGCAGGCTGGATTGAGTGCGGGGAGTTGCACGATTGATTTCGTCCGCCAAAAGGATATTTGTCATGACCGGACCGGGCCTGAGCTGAAAGTCCTTCGTCTGCGGATTGAAGTACTGGATACCGGTTATATCGCTCGGCAGTACATCGGGGGTGAATTGAATTCTTCTAAACTGTGATTTGATGCACCTTGCAAATGTTTTTGCAAGCAATGTCTTGCCTGTTCCCGGAACACTTTCCAAAAGCAAATGCCCCCCTTGCAATAAACCTATCACCAATAGTTCAATATCATTCTCACGACCTACCATGACTCGATTCATTTCATTCTTTAATCGCTCTATCTCTCTTTCCAGCCCCATCATTTCTTAACATCCCCTCTTTTTTTCAGTATAATAACAATATAATAATTATTTAAAAAAATCTATTATTTATTCAATATTTTGGAAAATACCACTCATATAAAAGAGGGATCAACGATGCAATTTAAGCGGAAAGAACCGTTCCGGTATTCTTTTACATCTCCCATTCAAGGCTCTTTCAGGCTTTTCATCGAAAAGGATAAAGAGCTAATAGAAACAAAAGAAGGGAATATGGAGATTATAGACCTCAGTCCGAAGGGGATTAAATTTCGGTCCAAGTTGAATATTCCAGTGGAACGAACGGATTTGCACCTGCATATCACTTTTGTAATCAACGAAAAAGCAATCGAATTCGTTGGAAAACTAAAATGGAAAAGACAAAGTGCCACCGATTTCATTTATGGCGTATCTTCGTTTGGAGATGACAATCTTGCTGAAGATATCGTACGCGAATTGAAATCATTCTCGAAAAAAAAAATAGACGAGTCCTGATCCGAATGCGCCATGCACTTCGGAACAGACCTCGTCTATATTTATTATGATTTTAAGTTTTTAAGGATATGGAATACAAAAATCAGTACACCCAATGCTGTGATGGTGGCACCAGCCGCGATTCCAACAACGTAGACATCCTTGTCTGATAACAAGTATCCTGCTAGGGCGGCCATCATTACCGGGAGACCTATATTATGAAGCCAAAAATGCCATTTTGCCAGCGGCGACTCTGTTAAGTATGGAAATTGATGGTAGATCAACCCTGCAAGCGTCAGCGCCGTCCATCCCAGAAGATTGATATGAACATGGACAGGAGTCAAATCATATGAATGGACAGTTGACATATAATACCCAAGCAAAACGCCTAAACCAAAGTAAACAGATGAAATCTTGATTAATTTAATCCCCATATTTCACCTCCTAATATCATACTTCATTATATTAAGAGGTGTATTTCATATATCCCTGATTTATGAAAAAAAAAGAAAAATAATACCTCAATGTTCATAGATCATTTTTCTTGTCATTCCTCCATCTACAACCAAATTGATGCCTGTAACGAAGTCGTTTGCCGGATCGGCTAAATATAGGCAAGCCTTTGCTACATCTTCAGGCTTACCGACTCTATTTGCGGGATGCTGTCCGTGATCAACTTCACGTAATTCTTCATAGCTGCTCGTTTCAATCCAGCCAGGGCTGATTGCATTGACGCGAATGCCATAGTTGCCAAGCGTTATGGCCAAAGCATGAGTCAATGATGAAATACCGCCTTTTGAAGCAGAATACGCCTCCGTATTTGCCTCTGATTGAAACGCTCTGGTCGAGGCAACATTCACAATCGTTCCACCTGTTTCTTTCATATATTTCGCAGCTTCGCGGGAGCAGTAAAAGACACTGCTTAAGTTGTTGTTGATTATTTCGTTCCAATCCACTTCTGTCACTTCCCAAATGGATTGAAACTTAGATGCGCCGGCATTGTTGATCAAAATATCAATTTTTCCGTATTCATCCGCAATACTTTTCATTACTTTTGATGCTTCATCGAGTCTGGAAAGGTCGGCTTGTACAAATTGAACATTCAATTTCTGCTGTTTTAGTTCATCTAGGGTTTTGTTCCCTTCATCCAAATTCCGATCAATAAAAATGACGGTACCATCCGCCTGTGCAAAAGCTTTAGCAATACCTTTTCCTATTCCTTGTGCACCGCCAGTGACGACTACTATTTTCTGATTGAACATTTTTTCACATCCTCTCTCCTTATATTTAACACATTTTGGGGCATTTCAATCAGATTTACAAAAAAAACTGCCTATTTCGGCAGCCAACTGGCTCTAGACAAATTCTAAGAAATTGACTTTTCTATTAAACAAGTGTTTTTGCTTATTAGCGTAGTTTAATTTACTTAGCGGGCTGTCTGAAATCTATTTATTTTTTAATGTTTTTTGATGGAAATTCATTAATGGTTGTTGATTGGAGCAGAAGGTGCCAGACCCCGCAGCGGAGAGAAGGGGTTGGGCGGATGTTCGATTAAGTTCGGCACGTCGTGTGCCAACATCGAACAACCTCACTTCGTGTGAGGCCCCTCGGAAAGCGAGCATCCTTCTGCGGAAATCAACTTCAATCTATCTTTTGTCTCAGAAAAACCATAAAATGGTCCGAGATTACATTCACGATTCTCTTTTTTGTCTTCAAACTTAAAGAGGCTGCCCAACTCGGACAGCCTCTTCCAATCAAGGTTCTTTAATGAATGAGGTGGGATCAGGAATAAGTCCATCGTCTATTTGATAATGAACGTTCAATAATTCATCCAATTCCTGACTCAGCTTAACTGTATCTTGATTTGAAAAACCGTTGATCAAACCGGATTCGATCATTTCTCCCCGTTTCTCTTCAATCAGGATAGCTAAGTGGAGTTTCAATTTTCCCACCTCTTTTTAATCTTTATTTATCTATTTAGCAAAACGGTGATGACCGATCGTTACTGTCTCTTGTGTTGAGAAAATCCACTTACTCGTACTTGTTTCTGGATTATAGAAGAAAAGAGACCCATTTCCTTTGCCGCGGAATTTCAATGCTTCATCGACAGCTTTTACAGCCGAAGGTTTAGCAGGTTGGTTTATTTGTCCGTTTTCAACAGGTGAGAACGCGTAATGTCCATTGATATCCTGATAAATGACGGAATGAATTGAATCAGGGAATTGATCTGAATCCACCCTATTCAACACGACAGTCGCAACCGCAACCTGACCAGCATAAGGTTCTCCCTTTGCTTCTGCTGTTACCAATTTAGCCAGTAATTCTTTATCTGCTTCAGAGACCTGGCTCGGTAATTTTAAAGTTTCATTTGGGTATATCATTGAATTATCAAGATTATTCACAGATTTCAGTTCCTTAGCAGGAACACCATATTTCTTTCCGATTTTCCAAAGGCTATCGCCTTTTTTTACCGTATAGTTTGATTGAGCAGCATCCGCTTGCCCATGATGGAAGGTGAATAAACCAGCACCTAAAAGAGTAGCTATAACGAAAGATTTTACTGTCTTTTGTTTTCTCATTATTTACCTCCTTGCAATGACTTACACCACATACCATAACAACGGGCAATCATAATTTCAGCAGGTAATAATTTCTAGCGAAAACAAAAAAGCTGCGAAAATTGATACATCAACTTTTGAGCTCATGATAGAAATTTTTTCTATTGTATATTGTATATCGGCAAAAAAAGGTTCTTTTTTACATTATCGTAATGATTAAATTACAAATTTTAGTGATGCATTCATATTGAATAGTTAGACAATCGGGGGCGATTATAAAGTATTAACTTCTTGGCTCAGGCATATATGTGTAGATGACTCCGCCGCCTCTTTGTGCTATGCCGAAAAAATGCTTAAAATCTGGACGCGCCACTAATAACTGCCGAAATGGCAAAAACTCTTCTTTGCTGATGTATAATTTGTCAAGGTCCCCATTTTGCAGCTTATCCAATTGCTCTCTATATTGTTCCAACGTGTCCATCTCCTTCACTCCTTCAACCTGATCTACTTCAATCATTATACTATAACCCAGTACTGAATAAATTCGATGTAAAGTTTTCTAAAAATATAGAAAATAACTTTACGAATACAAAAAATTAGTGCAAACTATTAGTAAAGAATGGAAAAGGGGAGAGCTACAAGTGAAAAAAGCAGAAGTGGGGAATGTGATCGAGTTTAAAGGTGGTCTGCATGGAATCGTAGAGAAAGTAAATGAAAATTCCGTGATCGTCGATCTCACCTATATGGAAAATTATCGAGACCTAGAGCTTGAAGAAAAAACAGTCGTTAACCATAAAAATTATAAAATAATTAAATTGAATGTAAACGCTTAAGAAGCATTAACAACAAATCCGGGCCCTTAATTTAGGGTCCGGATTTTTATGATTGGTTTAAAAGTCCTCCTAATAGGAAAACTCTATATTAGGGATTTAGGAGGGCGATTATGATCAACACACACTTTTGGAAAAAAGCTAGAAAAAATTTTTGGTTCTTGCCAACCATCTATACGATTGCAGCAATCATACTGGCATACAGTACATTCCTTTTGGATTTTCTGTATGTAAATGCTAAATCCAAGATATTCCCTTCATTTTTCATGACTAATTTCAGCTTAGCATCAACTATAATCAGCACCATTTCTTCATCCATCCTGACGATGACAACCATCACATTCTCCTCCATCATGGTTGTTCTTACAACGTTTTTATCACAATATTCTCCAAGGACCGTTCAAAATTTAATCAATGACCGTCCAACCCAAAACGTTTTAGCCATCTTTGTATCGGGATATGTGTATAACATTACGTTATTGGTTCTCCTAAAAGGAGAAAAGCAGCAAGAATTATATATTTCACCTATATTCGCGGCAATGGTGGCCATTATATGCCTATTTGTATTTGTGTATTTTGTTCAGCATGTTGCAAATTGGGTAAAGGTCAGTCATTTAATTCATAATATAACGACTAAAACCAATGAAAAAATCGAGACAAGCTTTCTAATGAAAAAAGAATCCAATGATAAGAAAGAATACAATGAGGAAGAACTACTTGCACGCTATCCAGTTAAAGTAGTGATAAAAGCGAAAAATGAAGGTTTTTTCCAACAAGTCAATATTCATGGATTGACCGCTCAAGCCCAAAGAGATCAATGCTGTATCAAGATGCTGAAGACCTCCGGGCAATACGTGGTACAGGAAACACCGCTTTTCGAAGTTCACTGTCATTCGCATGGAATAAGAGGTGAGAAATACTTAAAGTTCATTACCTTTGGTCCGGATAAAGAACCGATCGAAGATATCGATTTAGGAATCCGAAAATTGACAGAGGTGGCGTTAAGAGCCATTTCCCCTGCAATCAATGATCCTAATACCGCCATCGACTGCATCGAACAGATCGGCATCCTCCTTTCCCAACTCGGCAGGAAAGACATTCCTGGAGATTATATTCTTGATGATAAAAATGAAGTCAGATTGGTCATGGAACAGCCTTCTTTTCATGATTATCTTTATAAAAGCTTTTTTCAGCTAAGGTATTATGGGAAAAATGACATATCCATCATGACAGAAATCATTAAGGCGCTTGACCATATAGCCGCAACAAATAATAGAGAAGTCAAAACAATCATTTGGGAATATAAAGATTATATATTGGAAGGAATTAATTATGATGCTCTTCAAAAGTTGGATATTTTATTTTTGGACAAACATATCAGAAGCCTGGCAAATTCTTGCGAAGTGTCGATGGCCAATGATCAATAGCATGTTCACATGGAAGAGCCGCACTTTTTTATGTGCGGCTCCTAATTATTGTACACGATTATTACTTTGGCCATCAGCCAGCTCTTTTTTTGAAGAGACCTTGCCATGTGGATGCTGATCCTGTTTTCTCACATTCCATTGGCGTTCCTTTTCATGCTTTGACTTTGTCATTTTTCCCCTCCAAGAATATGTCCTGATTCATATTTTGAACCAAATTTCAGGAATTACTCCCTTCTCTAAACATTGAAATTGGGGAATGAATCCATTTTCCCACTCAACTCCAGCATAAAAACAAATAAATTTATTTTTGGAAAAATATTAGGTCAGTTTGATTATTTTTCTAATTTTATAGCCATCTTTTCTGAATTTCGTCTACAATAGTAAATAGACAACCCGTACGATTTACGTTGGAAATTGAAAAACGGGAAATGACATAAAAGGGGCTGAACATATTGAAAAATTGGATTAAACCGATTCTGCCAGGGATTGTAGGGGTATTCCTGTTGGCAGGGTGTGGAACAGCGGAGCAATCGAATAAGAATGTTGATGGCTCGGGCAGCAATGACACCACTGCATCGACTGAACAATCAAAAGAAAACAGCACCACTACAGCAGATCAAACATCAACAGACCAAAAACGGGAATTGGAAAAAACATTATCTTATATGAATGATGGTAAAAATAAGGAAGAAAAAGCCACGCTAACGCAAAGCGACAACCAGGACTTTTCTTTATACGTACTGCCGGAGTTCGAATTAACTGCAGAAGAACCTCATAAAGACAGTTTATATTTAAAAGAAAACGATCAAATCTTCATGCGAATTGAAATGCTCCCAAATGATGCTGATCAGAATACCATTGTGGAAAATACCAAATCCCAGTTAGGCGCTGTCAATAGCGATGTAAAAAAACTTGATCCACCTGCAGACCAAGACTGGCTAAAGGATGCAACCATCCTTCAAGCGCAAAATGATACTGATGTTGTAACCTCGTACTTGATCAATCAGGATGAAGCTACGGTCAAACTGACCATCTTTAATAAAAAGGATCAAAATTACGAAGATGCATTGCTTAAAATGGCCGAAACCATCATGCCGACAGCAAGCAAGTAATGCCAAAAAGGGTGTTCCCTTTCTGGCAGCCTCAATCGCAATAAAAAGGAATCGAGAAAAATTTCTTCTCGATTCTTTTTTTACTTTTCGTGCGATGCGTCGCTTTCTAAGCATTCCTTTTCCTGTGCCAACATCGAACGACCTCACTTCGTGTGATGCCCATAGGAAAGCGAGGACTTGCACGGAAATCAACAGCGGTGTTTAAACAAAGCTATTTTTTTAAATTCTTCTCTCCTTGATCGGTTTCATCCAAAGCAATACCACAAACAGTAGACTGATATAGCCAAACAATGGGTACAAATATGCTAATAACGTCCCATAATTGATCATGCTTAATGAAGAGGTCAAACATAAGATTACTCCATACAGCCAAATACTGTTGATATTCCAATATCCTTGCAGTTGTTTTTCCAATCCGTAAATATTGCCGATCACCGAAGTAAATATCTCTCCATAAATTATCAATATATAAAGAATGTATATTTCAGATGCGAATTTCTTCATGATGATGGCCATTGGGATATCATAAGAGGTCAAATCCGGGAGCATCACCAATGTAAAATGGCTGGAAATCAGGATTAAAGTCAATATCAATCCCCCGATAATTCCTCCCCACCGTACCACCTTTTTATTATTGACCTCGACTGCGACAGGTACCAGAACAGCTTGTGCCAAGGATAAATTCAAAGCCGTATACGAAAAAGGTGCCACAACGGATTTCCACCCATCCCCTGCATGAGGGATATGTAAAAAGAAATCACCGAAATCACCTCTTTGGACGGAATGGAACATTAAATAAAAATTAAAGAAAACCATCAATGGCACCACAAAGGAATTGACGGCAAATAAACCATTAACGCCCATCGAAATCACGATAAATGCCAATCCGGTTGTAATCAAGACACCAATGAATTTGGATATCCCCAGCTGTTCCTCAAACAGCGCTCCAGCCCCTGAAATCATCACAGAGCAAACCCCTAAAAGCATGAACATCATCAACACATTCATCACACGAGAAAAGAATGGTCCAAATAAATATGTATTAAACTCCACATATGATTTCGCTTGTATATCTATGGATTTTTCCATCAACTTTGTCCCAAGCATGATGAATAAATAGCCTGCCATCAGGATCCCGATGAATCCGATGAATCCAAATCTAGAAAAAAATTCAACAATCTCTTTCCCAGTTGCAAAACCTGCGCCCACAACTGTCCCGACATAGACTGCTGCAATTTGTATGGACCTGATCCAATCTTTCATGTTTGCTTCACCTCATCTCCCTACTTCATCCATATGTACAAGTTGTCCATTTAAGAAGTAAAAAAAATTATAGAAAACACTTGAAAGTCAAAAAAGGTCAAATTATAATAAGAGTACAGAAGGTCAAATATAGTCAAAGACAAACAAATCATTTGAGATTTTATGACCTTCGTATTATCCTATAATCAATAAGTCAAAGTTAGTCAACATCAAAACATTCAATTTTATAACTGAGGAGGAATGTCTCATGTTATGTCAAAAATGTCATGAAAACCAAGCAAATATTCAATTGCATCTTCAAATAAATGGCCATACTGAACACGTGCATTTATGCAAAACGTGTTATACCGAAGAACGCCAAAAGATTACCAATGGTCTGGGGAATACACCTATCAATCAATACCCGGGATTCAATCACATGGATGAATTCTTTAAGAATATGAATTCTGGTACACCACAGGCAGACAGACAAAAATCACAAGGCGATGCCTCCCGCGGCGGAAATGGATTTCTCGATCAATTCGGAAAGAATTTGACACAGTTAGCCAAAGCAGGAATCATTGACCCCGTCATCGGCCGCGAGGATGAAGTCAGCAGAGTCATTGAAATCCTAAATCGCAGAAACAAAAATAACCCAGTTCTCATTGGTGAGCCTGGAGTAGGGAAAACAGCGATAGCAGAAGGATTGGCATTGAAAATTGCAGAAAACCAAGTACCTAAGAAGCTTCTCAATAAGGAAGTCTATCTATTGGATGTTGCCTCTTTAGTAGCGAATACCGGTATCAGGGGCCAATTCGAAGAACGAATGAAACAGCTTATCCAAGAACTGAAAGCCAGAAAAAACGTTATTCTTTTCGTTGATGAAATTCACTTATTAGTCGGTGCAGGATCAGCGGAAGGCTCCATGGATGCAGGGAACATCCTGAAGCCTGCCCTAGCCCGCGGTGAACTACAGGTCATTGGAGCAACGACACTTAAAGAATATCGTCAGATTGAAAAGGATGCTGCCTTGGAGCGAAGATTCCAGCCGGTTCAAGTTCATGAGCCTACAGTTGAAGAGGCATTAGAAATTTTGAAAGGCATCAAAGATAAATATGAAAAATTCCACGGCATTTTATATTCAGATGAGGTGCTGAAAGCATGCGTAAACCTTTCCCATAGATATATCCAGGACCGATACCTGCCAGATAAAGCGATTGACTTAATGGATGAAGCAGGTGCCAAATTAAATTTATCCATCGATGCTCCATCAACTGAAAAAGCTGAAGAAAGGCTAATCCAGATTGCGAAGGAAAAAGAAGCTTCACTTAAGGAAGAAGATTATGAGCTCGCCGCTGCATTGAGGGATGAGGAGGAAAAGATTCTTAAGTCCTTGAAAAATGAAGAAAGCCTTTCAGCTCCTGCTGTTAAAGTAGAGGATATTCAGAAGATCATTGAAAAGAAAACAGGGATCCCTGTTGGTAAAATTCAAGACACAGAACAGCAAAAAATGAAAAACCTTGGCATGAACTTGGCCAAAAACGTGATTGGCCAAAAAGAAGCAGTGGAAAAAGTGAGCAAAGCGATTCGCAGGAGTCGTGCTGGCCTAAAATCCAAATATCGCCCTATCGGCTCGTTCCTGTTCGTCGGACCAACCGGTGTAGGTAAAACAGAATTGACAAAAACGTTGGCTAAAGAATTATTTGGAACTGAAGATAGCATGATCAGGCTGGATATGAGTGAATTCATGGAGAAGCATAGCATTTCCAAACTGATTGGCTCACCACCAGGATATGTCGGACATGAAGAAGCTGGACAGCTAACAGAAAAAGTGCGAAGAAACCCTTATTCCATTATCTTATTGGATGAAATTGAAAAAGCACATCCAGATGTTCAGCATATGTTCCTGCAAATCCTGGAGGATGGCCGGTTAACGGACAGCCAAGGACGAACAGTTAGCTTCAAGGAGACCGTCATCATTATGACGAGCAATGCAGGAACTTCCGAAAAAAATATTCAGGTTGGTTTTGAAAAAAATAATGCCATTAAAGAAACCAGCATCCTGGATTCGCTCGGCAGCTTCTTCAAGCCAGAGTTCCTGAACCGATTTGACAGCATCATTGAATTCAAATCATTGGAAAAAGAAGATTTGCTTAAAATCGTAGATATCTTGCTTAATGATTTATTGGCGACAACAGAAGAACAAGGAATTACATTCCAAATTGATGATGCAGCCAAGGAAAAATTAGCGGAGCTTGGATACCATCCGGCATTTGGTGCCCGTCCTCTCCGCCGAGTGATCCAAGAGCATCTTGAAGATAAGATTGCCGACTTGATCCTTGATGAACCTGAAGTGAAAACAATTAATATTGTTTTGGAAAATGAGGAAATCAAAGTGAAGAAATAATAAAAAAACAGCTGTTCCATCGTTTAGAACGCGATTGGAACAGCTGTTTTTGTTTATACAATTAAACAAAAAAAGTTTTTCAACAGTTTTCTTGATTAAGGGCAATTATTCTTTACGGCAAGAGTCTCCATAACGACTTCTTCGTTACCTTAGGCTCTTTTCTCAAAGATTGTTGTTTTTAACAGTTTTTCTTTAAAATAACTCATCATAGGTTGTTGATTGAAGCGGAACGAGGAGAGGTCGGGCAGATGTTCGATTAAGTTCGGCACATCCGTGTGCCAACATCGAAAGACCTCACTTCGTGTGAGGCCCCTCGGAAAGCGAGCATCCTTCTGCGGAAATCAACCTTACACAACCTTTAATGAATAGCAACAAACTTTACGAAAAGAGCATTACCCTATAATGTTTGGTCATCCACTCCGTTTAAATAATCTTTGATGGTACCGATGACTTTCTCCACGCAGCCTTCTTCAAAAGGTGAATTCAGGTTGGCTTGCCTTACAAGACCAGTGAAGGATTGACTTCCGCCAAGTTTACACAGGTGTACATAATCATTCCATGCTTCATTTCGGTTTTCGATGGACTTCTTCCAAAATTGAAACGCACAAATCTGTGCAAGTGTATAATCAATATAATAGAAAGGAGAATTGAAAATATGGCTTTGCCGCTGCCAGAATCCACCTTTTTCCAAGAATTCATTTCCGTCATAATCGCGATGAGGCAAATATTTTTTCTCCAGCCTTCTCCATGCCTCTTTTCTCTCTTTTGACGAAACTCCAGGGTTCTCATAGACAAAATGCTGGAACTCATCCACTGCTACTCCATATGGCAAGAAAAGCAGGGCCTGGCTCAAATGAGAAAACTTGTACTTTTCTGTATCCTCCTTAAAAAACTTGTCCATCCAAGGATATGTAAAAAACTCCATGCTCATTGAATGAATTTCACATGCTTCATAGGTAGGCCATATATATTCAGGGATTTCAATTTGCCTGCTTGAGTATACTTGAAATGCATGCCCTGCCTCGTGAGTCAAGACATCGATATCCCCAGAAGTACCATTGAAATTTGAAAAAATATAAGGTGATTGATAATTTTCGATGAATGTGCAATAACCTCCGCCTGCTTTACCCTTTTTAGCCACAAGATCCATCAGGTCATTATCAATCATATAATGGAAAAATTCGTTCGTTTCAGGTGACAGTTCCTCGTACATCTCCTTGCCATTTTCAATGATCCATTCCGCCTCTCCTTTCGGCACAGCATTCCCTGAGAGGAACTGAAAGCTTTCATCATAAAACTTGAATTCATCGACGCCAATGCGATCTTGCTGTCTCTTTCTTAATTCGGATGCTAACGGGACGATATGCTCTTTTACCTGATCCCTGAATGTTTTCACCATACCGGCATCATAGTCCGTTCTTGCCATCCGATAATATCCGAGCTCTACAAAATTTTCATACCCCAGTGCCTGGGCGATATCATGTCTGACCTTCACAAGTCGATCATAGATTCCATCCAGCTTTTCTTCATTCTCTTCCAGGAAATTAAATTTTGCTTCCGTTGCCTTTTTCCTCATTGAACGATCCGTTGACTGTGAAAATGGTTCAAGCTGGGCCAAAGTTCTTTCTTCACCTTCAAAGTCAATTTTTGCCGATGCCATCAATTTTGTGTATTCCGATGAAAGTTTATTTTCCTTTTGTAGAAGTGGGATGATTTCAGGAGAAAATGTTTTCAATTGTGCGTCGGCAAGGGCAAACAATTGATCCCCCCATTTAGCTTCCAGTTCCTTTCGATATTTTGAATCTTTGAGAGCTTGATAGTATCGTGCGGTCAATCCTTCCATTTTGGGGGCTAATTCATCCATATAGTCCTGTTCGTTTTGATAAAATTCATCATTCGTGTTGATCGTATGGCGTATGTAGCATAAATTGAACATTGTACCTACATCATTGCGGATTTTATTGATTTCCCCCATCGCTTTGCTTTGTTCTTCCACACTTCCCGCATCAGAAAAATTCTCCAGATTTTTTTCAAAAGCGGCTTCTATCTCTTCCAAATCTGGCCTTTTGTATATATACTCCTCAAATTTCATGTACGACTCCCCTTTACTTTTCTTTGCTATTTCGATTGCTGCATTCAATCATCCACTATGTAAAGCGTTATCAGCAGCATTACTACTTTCTACAATGTGTTTCTTTTCACCTTCCTAAAATTAAAAAAACTCTTTGAAGTAGGGGCGATTATACTTCAAAGAGTTTTTTTTGGATTATTTTAAAAATCCTTTATTGACCTGCCTAATTTTTTCAGCAAGTGAATGGCCTCGTTTTTTTCCTTTTCAGACAGTACGGAAAGTAGTTCATCAATTCTTTGCTCATGCTCCGGGAAAATACTCTCGATAAATTCCCTCCCTTTACCGGTAATTTGGGCGTAGGTTACACGACGGTCGTTTGGACACGCAACCCTTTGCAAATAATCCTTCTTTTCCAATTTATCCACGACGTATGTAATGCTTCCGCTCGCCAGCAGAATCTTCCCGCCAATTTGCTGCAGCGGTTGGTCTCCTTTATGATATAAGAGTTCCAGCACTGCAAATTCTGTTGGATTCAATCCATTTTCAGAAATGAAATGCCCAACATTTTCATTGATGGCTTTATAAGCCCGGGACAATACAATAAAGAGCTTTAATGATTGCCGGCTGTTCGTTTCATTCGTCATTCGATCAGATCCTCTTTTCAAAATATCTCAAATTCAAAATAAGTATAGATGAATTTTCGCATTACTGTCAATGTGCTATGGTCGATTCACCACTTTCCAATTGTGGTTGACCCCTGCTTTTACGACAGGATGTCTATAGAAATAATCAGCCAAGAGTTCTGTCATATCTTTTTGGACTTCTTTGATAACCTCTTTTCCTTTAAACATTTCATAGCCCCCTCCCCCTCCTGCACGATAATTATTCATGACCACTTCATATTCCATCATCATCGATAGAGGTTCACCATTGAATAACAGCCTTTCTATTCGACTGCCCAACGGTTTAGCAACATTTATGACGTATTCAATCCCTTCCCACATGTCGTAATTATAGTGCTGTGGTTTAGGGATGGCAAATCGGGGATTCACAGCTATTTTCCCATCAGCATCTACTATGAAGTAGGAAGCGGATCGTTCCAATGCTGCTTTTATATCACTGCCAAGCAGCTGCAAAACCACCAAAGTATTCGGATAAATATAATTCGAAATGATATCTCTCATCGTTACCTTTTGCTTAAAGCCTGGAGAGCCATTATGGAACAATGCCGTACTTGAAATCAACGTGGATGATGCTTCCATTTGAACCCGATTAATCAACTCAACCACCGGATGTTCAGCTTTCCTAACTTCAAATGGGTCATGGATCTGCATGTCTCCTTCTATTTCTCCGATCGGTTCATCAAGCCATGTTTGGGTTTTTTTCTCGTAAAAATGGACAAGGTTCACAACTTCCTTATCCGACGCATCATCTGCCATGAGAAGCTCTGGAACTTTTTTTAGTATTTTCCAGCCTGAATCGACTTTTTGCATTTCGATTGTCACTTTTCCAAGACATTCCCCTTTAGATCCCGGCTGAAGGACAGCCACGCCATTCACCTCTCCTTCAAGCTTTCTATGTTGGTGTCCTGTCAGGAGAATGTCGATGCCGTCTACTTCCTGACAGATTTGATATGCTTGATTTTCTCCCGTCTCTTTTTCAGTTGCTTTTCCCGTAGAAATATCACGTTCAAAACCTCCATGATAAGCGACAATCATTAAGTCAGGTTGTTCAGTCTCATGAATATAGGGCACCCATCTCTTGGCGGTCAAGCAGGCATCTTCAAAATATAGATTTTGTATATGTACGGGATTTTCCCAATTTGGGGTGAAATGTGTCGTCAATCCCAAAACCGCCGCTTTTATCCCATTTTTGAAAGTCTTGGTTATATAGGGGATTCCAAAATAGGTTTCTTTTGTTGAGTGATGCACAATATTTGCTGACAGCCATGGAAAATTAGATTGGCTGACAACCTGATTTAAAATGGACATCCCATAATTAAATTCATGATTGCCAATTATCCCTGCATCATATTGTAAATGATTTAACACTTTGATCAATGGGTTTGGTTTATATTTTAGATATTTTACATAGTGGTAGGTCAATGGAGTTCCTTGAATCATGTCACCGTTGTCAATAAGAAGGATATTCCCTTCTTCGGATTGGATTTTTCTTATTTTAGCAGCAATTTTGGCCAGTCCAATATCCGCTGATTCATTTGCGCCGTATGTCATCGGAAGGATGTGTCCATGTAAATCACTTGTAGCCAAAACGATGACTTTTTCTAAAGAACCATACTCCTTCATTTTCTTCCTCCTAACTAATGTGCTATTAATAGGTTTCGATTAATAGCGGCCATTCACCTCCAGAAAAGGGAAAGTTTCTGCTGGTTTGCCATATCTACCCTGCAAAGTTTGGTATAATTGACGAAGAAAGAAATAATAATTGATTTTTGGAGGACGTTATCGCTTTATGGCTGCAATGAAAAGAAATGTCCTTATCTATATATTGATCGTCCTGATCCCTGCGCTTTTTTCTACATATTTTTTCGCACAAATCATTTATCATAAAAAAAACCATGAAGACCTTCACGAAGTCCAACGGGTGGCTTCTTTGCATCAAAATCAGATGGATCAACTGTTGAATCAAACGGTCATCAGTTTGGAGACACTATCGCTTGCAATGGGAGATCAATTGAATGAGAAGGAGAACTTAACCGATACGCTCAAAAAAATAGCTGGCAAGGACCCAAGATATGGGGGATTATATTATGCCAGCATGGATGGAAAAATAATTGCGGGCTCCAACGGATCGTTGGAATTCTATAACGTTCAAAAGGAAGATTATTTTCTATCGGCCTTTTTAACCGGGGAAACGATTATTTCCGATCATACAGAATTAATAAATGATCACTTATCGGTTGTTTCCATTGCAACGCCCATATTTAAAAAGGGAAAAATGGCGGGAATGCTCATTGGACAAATAAGGACCGATTATTTAAAAAACATCATGAAGATGCTCACTCCACATCAGAATATAAACGTCATGAATTCCAGCGGCGAAATCATATTGGAATTGAAGGATGGCCAATCGAAGCTGTCAAACCAGTGGTTCTCCAAGCCGCTTGAACACGCCTCTTGGTATATCCAAGTCAATAAAGATGCTAGGCAGACCGTATTGGCCAACTATTATGTAATTTGCTTTTTCATACTTTCAATCATTATTTTCAATTTGGTTTATTTCATATATTCAATTGGAAGAAAGAAAAAAATCTTGAAACTTGAAAAGCAGCAAAATGATGCACAAAAGCTTGAATTGGTCGGCACACTGGCAGCCAGCACGGCTCATGAAATCAGAAATCCGCTTACAGGGATCAAAGGGTTGATTCAGTTGCTCGCTGAAAAGCACACAGATCCCCGTGATGACTATTATTTTATGGTCATTCAAAATGAAATCGAGCGAATCAATCAAATTGTCAGCGAATTTTTGATCCTTGGAAAGCCATCTCTGCAAAAAATAGAAATAGTGGATATGAGGGACATCCTTCTGGATCTGAATCCTATCATCCGTTCAGAAGCAAATCTGCATAATATCGATTACCATTATGAAATGGAAGTATCGCCTATCGAGGTTCAATGTTCCATCGACCAAATGAAGCAGGTCATATTAAACCTGACCAAAAATGCACTTGAATCCATGAAAAATAGAGGGTCCTTGACGATCAAGATCTTTATTCAAAATCGAACTTGCTGTTTGACTATAGAAGATACTGGCAGTGGAATCCGTCCATCGAATATGAATAAAATTTTCGATCCATTCTACACTTCAAAAGATCACGGCACCGGTCTGGGATTGGTCGTATGCAAGAGAATCATACAATCATTCCAAGGGAGCATCGATTTGGACAGCCGCTTTGGGAAAGGAACCAAAGTTTCTATTTTGTTGCCTTTAGCTATAAATGGAGAAAAATCTGATGAAGAAAAATTCCAGGAAGCAAATTTCCATATAAATGAAAACGCAGACTGTTGAGACTGAACGAAGTTGTTGGCATTAGTGCAGCTATGACATATGGTTGCCGGTCTCGATTATTGTTTTACTTTTGGGGGCTAAGCTTGGTTTTTTTATTTAAAAAAATGGACATTGACGATCTGCGGTCCAAAGTTAAGCACATGCTTTTTTTCATGGGAAAACTGGGCTTTTCAATGGAAGATTGTAAACAACGCTCATACTCATTCAAAAGGGCATCCAATTCCTGGCTGCATGCAATCGTTTGCTTATTGTTCAATCCCAAATGAAGGCCTAGATGAATCATTTCTTCCCTTTTTCTTTGGATTTCTACTAGATAAAAATCATAATTTCCTTTGATCATCGACACTTTTGAATCTACCTCCACCAAAGTATATTTCGGAATACGAGATTTTGACTACTTGTGAATTATCGCAACTCTGAATAGAAAAGTAAATAGATTCGCAATATTAGACAATCTTTTTGCAAAATAACTTGAATTCACGGTACAAAAGCCTCAAAGTTCGACAATTTCAGCTTTTTTTTGTTGTTTATTTTCCGACTCCCAGGGAAAATTATTGAAGAGGTGGTGGTAGAATGAAAAAGTGGATGTTAGGAAAATTGGCTTATAAATTCTTTAAACCAGAGGCAAAAGAATATTTAAAAGATAAGGATAAAACGTTCCAACTCCTTTCAAAAGCCGAAAAAAAAGCCATCGGAAATAAATTGACTTTAACTAGTATTTGGCATAAATTACAGACTACTTTCCAGCTTCTCAAGTATTGGCTGACCGGACAGTACAAAGATGTCCCCTATAGAACATTGATTACGATGGTCGTCGGAATTGTTTATTTTGTATCTCCAATCGACCTGGTGCCGGATTTCATTGCGGGCTTCGGGCTCGTAGATGACGCAGCCGTTCTTGGTGTGCTGCTTTCTCAAATCGATCCTGACCTGGCCCGATTCCTGGAATGGAAGAAAACCCGAGACAATACGATCGACGCGCAGTAGTATGTTTATCAGCATTGCTAGAAAGGCTTTTGGAAATAGCTTTTAAGCATAGGAGTGGTTATATACACCGCTGTTGATTTCCGCGCAAGTCTTCACTTTCCAAAGGCGGGTCTGGCGTTTACCGCCTAGCGCCTCCAGGGTCTCCTCGACTCCACTTTTCCCTCCTTGGTCTACGACTTGCACTCCAATCAACAGCTGAAAAAAGCTAAAATCAACAATCATTTTCAACAGAGGCTGCACATAAAAAATAGAGCAGGAACCGATGCAAGTTCTTACTCCATTTTCAATCTATTTGGTTTTCCACCTATCAATGTGTCTGAAGCAGGCTATGCTTTTATTTCTGACTCTTCTTTTTTATAAATGGGCACCCAGCCTTCCTGGGTGACAAAGATTCGGACAGCGACAACTTTTTTGTCCTCAGACAGCGTAAAATAGTGGCGGATGTTTTCAGGGACAGAAATAAGGTCTCCAGGGTTCAAGTGGACTTCAAAGAACACTCCATCTTTGCCTTGAATGACAAATACACCGTGCCCGCTGACGATGAAGCGCACCTCATCATCCGTATGATGGTGCTCACGATTGAAGTTTTGCAGTAATTGATCTAAGTTCGGCGTTAAATCCGACAATGAAATGACATCTTGAGCCTTATAGCCCCTTCTCTCGGAAATATCTTTGATTTCATCATCAAAGGCATTCAAGATTTCATCCTTCTCCTCGCTGCTCAGATCAAATTTTTCATGAAGATTCACTGGCAGCTTTTCAATATTCCACTGTTCATAAATGACATCCTGATCCTGTAAAAATTGAATGACTTCCTCCTGATTATCAATAACTTCATTGGTCCCTTGAATTTTAATGACGGTCATCATTATTCCTCCCAATATTATATATTTGTTGAATTTAGCAGCGAATTCTTTGCGTGCATCAAAGAAAGTTGATATTGAAATAAAAATTCACAAGCCTCCAAAAGCTTTTTAGCTTCAAATCCGTTTCTTCCCCAGACTGTAATCCCATGGTTCCTGATGAGAACTGCTCCCCTGTCTGAATATATATGCTCTCCAAATGCTTCCGCCAGGTCTGGTATGTGCGGATGATTCGGTATGATCGGTATCCGCAGGACTGCATCTTCTTCCCAAAGATCGAAAGCCTTGATTAGTTCCTGCCCTTTGAACACAACCTCATGATGATTTCCCCAAATCTCAGAGACGACATTATTTGCTACGGTATGGACGTGCAGGCTGCATCCAGCGGATACTCGATTGTAAACTTCACAGTGAAGGAGCGTCTCAGCAGATGGTTTTGATTCTTCTTTCTCGACTGGATGTCCTTCGTGGTCTACTAGGAGAAAATCTGAATTTGTCCTCTTCCGCTTATCCTTCCCGCTGGCAGTCACAAGGAATTCCAATGGATGATCTTTGACTTTAATCGATAAATTACCGCTTGTGCCCATAAACCAGTCCCTGTCTGCCAATTCGTCCTTAATCTCGGCAAGCTCATTCCAGCGATCAACTACAAGGCTCATACTTCCACCTCCTTAAGTTCTGAAAGGAGCTCCAGACATTCGGTAAAAGTATTGAATTCATGATACGGAATGCCTAACGAAGAACATTTTTCTGCAAGAAAACCCCTTGCAAACACAATATCAGCTATTTTCGCAGCTTCTAAATCGGTAATGGAATCACCGATGACTACGACCTTATCATCATGCTCGACAAGTTTTCGAATGATGCTGGGCTTGCAGCACCCACAGTCCTTATCACAATATTGATCACAGGAATGTGGCCAATTGATTTTGATGGCATTTCCCTTGAAGTCCGCTTTATTGCAATAGATTTCTGCTTGGCGTACATATCCCTTAAGCAAAGGTTCAACAAAAAAGTCCAACCCGCCACTGACGATATAAAGCGGAATATCATTGCTCCTGCAGTATTCAGTAAATTCCGGGAATCCTTTTCGAATAACAACAGTCTGTTTTAAAAATCCAACGATATCCTCCCTTAAATGTGATGGAAGAAGGGAGAACATGCTCCCGACCCCTTCTTGTATTGACAGCTTCTGGGACAGAACCAAATCCTTTAGACGTTCCCACTCTTTCGGCGCAAATTTTTTCATGATGGAGATGATATTATCCGTCTCGGTCACAGTCCCATCAAAATCACAAATTACAACGGCTCTTCCCATCAGCTTTTTACCTCAAGGGATCCCCACAGTTCAAGTGCGGACCTTAATTCACCGTGGGCATCTGCCCCTTCCGAAAGTGACTTACCTGCCAAAACGGTTTCGATTGCCTGCCTGAATGCTTTGCCTCCTCCGCTTGCTCCTTTTGGATGTCCATGGACCCCTCCTCCAGCATTAATGATTGAGTCCGTCCCAAAATCATTGAAAAGCACCGGCACGAGACCGGGGTGGATACCTGCTGAAGGAACCGGGAACGTTGTCTTGAATTCATTTTCTTCAGTCAAAGCCTGTTTGATCTCCAGGGCCGCTCCTTTTTCTAATGCGACACTTCCATATGGGGATGGAAAGAGGGAAAAATCTGCTCCGGCAACCCTCAATAATTTACCGAGCAGGAGACCATGCGATAATCCATACACATCCGAGCTGGTGAAAGCCCCGCTGTATGCCGGGTGGGCCATGAGCGGCAGCGAAATTTCACTTTCCTCCCTCAGCTCCTGCAATACATCCAAGCCATAGGTGAAAACGTTAAATAATAAAGCATCAGCACCAAGTTCACGTGCTCTCTTTGCTTTTTCCCTCAATTCGGACGTCCTTCCTGTCAGATTCACAGCATACAGGGTTTGGTGTCCTGTCTCTTCATAGACCTTAGAGAGTATTTTCCTTCCTTCAACAATTCTGCTAGTGAACGGTGTAAGCGGATTTTCGAATAATATTTCATCATCCTTTACTAAATCGATTCCACCTTCTGCCTGTGCCTTCAACTGTTCCAGCAAAAAATCCATATCCCTGCCGATGACACCTTTGAAAATGCTCATCACTAATGGACGATCATAAACATCTAGCTTTTCCCGGATACCTTGTATACCGAATCGGGGTCCTGGAAAAAGTTTTCGCAGCTCTTTTGATAGCTCTAAATCAATCAATTTAATTTCTCCGTCCAATGACAGCTTGCCAAATACAGTCGTCAGGATTGCAGGCAAATCAGCTGAAAAGTTCAAGGCGGGGTATGCAATCTTAATAAGAGCATTCACTTTATTTCCTGCATATCCCTTTTCTTCGACAGAGATTACACGTCCTTTATATTTTGCCAGCTGCCTTTGATCCAGCTGCGGCAGATCAGTCCAGGTTCCAACCGTTAAACCAAGTGCGATCCCTTCAGCTTTTTTCTCAAACGATCCAGGTTTGCCTAAAACGGAATAAGTCGCGATGACTTCACTCATTTTCATCATCCTTTCACAATAAAAAAACCCCTTCAATAAGAAGAGGTTAAATGTACAACTCCTTCTTATCTCCCAGCTGCTGCTGCAAGAATTAGCACCGTGCTTAAAGTTAAAGCTTTAAGTCGGTTGCCGGGCTTCAACGGGCTCGTCCCTCCACCTGCTCTTGATAAGAAATTCCAACTATCAGATTATTTATAATTGCCAATCAAATTAATTAGGATTATGACAGGGAAAAATTCTCATGTCAATCGTTTTTTGAAAAAACATGGATATTTTTTATTCTTTCAACTGCTTCTAGAAGCCTTTCCTCACTTGTCAGCAAACCTGCCCTGACAAATCCTTCCCCAAATTTTCCAAAGCCAATTCCGGGGGCTACCACTACCTTTGCCTCATTCAGCAGCAAGTCTGAAAATTCTTCAGAAGTGTAGCCGTCAGGGACTTTCAGCCATGCAAAGAACGAACCTTTTGGCGCGGACACTTCCCAGCCAATTCCACGGAGTCCTTTGATGAATGCGTCCCTCCTGGCCTCATACATCGCAACCAACTCATGCACACATTCCTGCGATTCCAAAAGCGCACATGCAGCAGCTTCTTGGACTGCCCCGAACAGACTGACATATAAATGGTCCTGAATGAGATTGATCGACTCTACGACACTAGCATTCCCCACAGCGAACCCAACTCTCCACCCAGCCATATTATACGTTTTGGATAAGGTGAAAATTTCGATTCCAATATCTTTTGACCCACTGGTTTGTAAAAAACTGATCGGCTTCTTACCCTCAAAACCAATTGAACCGTATGCAAAATCATGCACGACGCATATCTCATTTTTCTTGGCAAAGGATACCGTTTCTTCGAAAAACTCTTCATTGGCTGTTGCTCCCGTCGGGTTGTTAGGATAATTCAGAAACATCAGTTTAGCTTTTTCAACGATATCAGCTGGCAGTCCATTATAATCTGGCAAAAAATCATTTTCCTCTTTTAGCTCCATCACAGCCATTCTGGCATTTGCCATCGCTACCCCGGACCAGTAATCGGGATATCCGGGATCAGGAACCAGGGCAGTCTCCCCTGGATTCAACAGGCAAAGCGGCAATTCCACAAGACCGGCTTTCCCTCCGAATAATACAGCCACTTCCTTTTCGGGATCCAATTCGACCCCATACTCTCTTTTATAAAATTGTGCTGCAGCTTCTTTCAAAAAAAGATTCCCCCTAAATGGAGAATATTTGTGGTGGCCAGGGTTTTGTGCAGCTTCCTGCAATTTTTTAACAATGTGCACCGGAGTTGGCTGATCTGGATTCCCTTGCCCCAAATTAATGACATCATGTCCTTCCTCAACCACTTTCCCTACTTTTTCAACCAATGAAGCAAAGAACTGCTTTGGCAATGAAGCTATCAAATTGGATGATTCAAAATGTTTCATTCCTTCACCCTCTATCATTATTTTAAATTTATTCATCTTTCCACTTTAAAAATCTAGTCACAAATGATATAACGGAAAAAGCAAGTTGTAAAGTACAAATTTTCTAATTATTCATAAAGGAGAAAAATTTATGAAGATCAAAGTCGCCTGCATTCAAATGGATATTGCATTCGGCCAGCCTGAAAGAAATTTTGAAAACGCCTTCCGATGGATTGAAGAAGCTGCCCGTTCCCAATGCAGACTCATAGTCCTGCCAGAACTTTGGACTACGGGCTATGACTTGCCGAGATTAAACGAAATTGGTGATCCAAATGGTGAGCAGCTAAAAGGTTTTTTGAAGAAATGCGCGAAGAAATTCAACGTGGATATTATCGGCGGTTCAACCGCTCAGATAAAGGACTCGAAATTTTATAATTCACTTTTCGCAGTGGATAAAAATGGTCAAGTTGTTAAGGAATATAGTAAATTGCATTTATTTAAACTGATGGATGAACATCATTTCTTATCCTCCGGCAGGGACCATGCATTGTTCAATCTGAATGGACATACATTCGCTAGTTTTATTTGCTATGATATACGATTCCCTGAGTGGCTGCGCAAACATGTCCTGCAAGGGGCTGAAGCCATTTTTGTAGTAGCGGAGTGGCCGTTGCCCCGTCTGAATCATTGGAAAACCCTCTTGGTGGCAAGAGCGATTGAAAATCAATGCTATGTCGTAGCCTGTAATCGAAGTGGTGACGACCCTAAGAATACATTTGCCGGCCATTCCTTGATAATAGACCCTTGGGGGGAAATCATTGCCGAAGGATCTGAAGGGGAGGGATTGATCGTAGGG
Organism: Falsibacillus albus; assembly: GCF_003668575.1. Classification (NCBI taxonomy): domain Bacteria; kingdom Bacillati; phylum Bacillota; class Bacilli; order Caryophanales; family Bacillaceae; genus Falsibacillus; species Falsibacillus albus. The sequence continues at coordinate 38,449 of NZ_RCVZ01000002.1, forward strand.
GAAATCGATATGGATCTCGTGAAAAAAGTCAGAAAGCAGATTCCTGTATTCGACGATCGCTTATCGGACTTTTATTAATATTCAAACTTTTTCTTGACACAGGTAATTTCTTCTTGTTATGATTTGCATCAAGCGAGATTGAATTGATCAGCTTTAAACAAAATGAATAACTCTTATCAAGAGCAGGCTGAGGGATTTGGCCCTATGAAGCCCAGCAACCGACCGTAATACCGTTGTGAAACGGGGCGTATAATTTCGCCTGAGGTATTTCCTCATAAGGCACGGTGCTAATTCCAACAGAAAGGTGTACTTTCTGGCAGATAAGAGGTGCGAAGCATTAATCTTCAAGCCTCTTTCATAAAATCGAAAGAGGCTTTTTCATTTATTTGATGAAGCCTCTAAACTTTGGAGGTTGCTCAAATGGCATTGGCAAAAGAAAAAATTTATGAACCGCTGAATGAAGATTCAGCGGTCGTGCTTGTAAAGGATTTAGGACTTTTTGAGAAGGAAATTTTATTGGAATGCGAGGAAATCGGTGATGGAAACTTGAATCTTGTCTTCCGCATAGCCGACAGACTCAATAATAAAAGCGTGATCATTAAGCAAGCACTCCCATACGCAAAAGTTGTCGGAGAAAGCTGGCCGCTTACATTGCAGCGTGCACAGATCGAAGCGGATGCCTTAAAGATTTATCACCAGCACACGCCGAATCTTGTCCCCAAGGTTCATTATACGAACAATGACCTGGCTGTCACAATCATGGAAGATCTCTCTCATTTAAAAATCACCAGGTCCGGACTGATAGAGGGCGAATCATATCCATTACTTTCAGGTCATATCGGGGAATTTTTAGCTAAATCCCTATTTTACACTTCAGATTATTATTTAACTCCTCCGGCAAAGAAAGCACTTGCTAAGAAATTTTACAATCCTGAACTATGTAAAATTACTGAAGATCTTGTGTTTACAGATCCATTTTTTAATAGTGAAACGAATGAATTTGAAGAAGAATTGACGGATGATGTCCAAAAGCTCTGGAATGACCTGGTGTTGAAGCTGGAAGCAGCCAAACTCAAAAAAAGTTTTTTGACTGAAGGAGAAGCTTTGATCCATGGGGACCTTCATACAGGAAGCATTTTCAGCAGCAATGAAGAAACAAAGGTCATCGATCCCGAATTTGCTTTCTTTGGCCCCATCGGATTTGATATAGGACAATTCTTTGCCAACCTTCTATTTCAAATCATATCCGATACTGGAAAAGAGAAGATCATCTTAGACCATATCTCAAACACTTGGAACAGCTTTCAAACGATATATTCGGACCTTTGGCTGTCAGAAAGCCATGAAAAATATACCCGTGTGGAAGGATATTTGGATTATGTATTAAAGAAATGCCTCCAGGACGCAATCGGCTTTGCGGGATGTGAACTCATCAGGAGGACGATCGGGCTTGCACACGTACAAGATCTAGATGGCATCCCCTCATTCGATAAACGATTGCAGGCTAAACGGAACAGTCTATCATTAGGCAGGGAGATGATTGTCCACCGAGCGGATTTCCAGGAAATTTCTGGTTTTATCGATTATTTAAGGACATTTCAATTTTAGCTTGTTGAAGCGAACTAGAGAAAAGGAGTCTTTTTCATGACTTTGAACACTTCTTTCCATATACCAGTATCGGTAGAGTGGAATAACGATCATATCAAGATTTTGAACCAGCAGGTGCTCCCACAGACTGAAGAATATATGGAATTGCGCACACTTCATGATGTGCATGAAGCGATCCAATCCTTGAAAGTCAGGGGAGCACCGGCAATCGGGATAGCTGGTGCATATGGCCTGGCAATGGCAGCCGCCCATTATGAAACGGAAGACATTACTGAATTTATTGCACTACTAGAAAAGGATACTGGTTATTTATCTTCCTCCCGACCAACTGCAGTCAATTTAAATTGGGCATTGACCCGTTTAAACCGGGCCGCGCAAAAGTCGAAAAGTGTGAATGAAGCCAAAACCGAACTCCTTCATGAAGCGATTCGCATACATACCGAGGATGAAGAAATGTGCAGGCAGATTGGGGAGTATTCACTGACCTTATTACATGCTGAAGAACCTGTCATGACCATTTGCAACGCCGGTTCCATCGCAACTGCAAAATATGGGACTGCCCTTGCCCCCTTTCATTTAGCTATGGAAAGAGGCAAGCAATTCACGGTTTATGCATGTGAAACAAGACCGCTTCTGCAAGGCTCGCGCCTGACTGTGTGGGAACTGGAGAAGTCAGGCGTCGATGTTACGTTGATTTCGGATAGCATGGCTGCTTATACGATACAGGAAAAAGGGATAAAGGCAATCATCGTCGGTGCTGATCGTATTGCCCTCAATGGTGATACTGCCAATAAAATAGGTACATTCGGACTTGCTTTGCTTGCAAAAGCATTTCAAATTCCTTTTTATGTGGCGGCACCGACATCAACATTCGATTTTTCAATCGATTCTGGAAGTGATATTCCTATCGAAGAACGGAATCCAGAAGAGCTGAAATCGATTCAAGGAATCTTCACTTCCACCGAGAGCGCCAAAGTATTTAATCCTGCTTTTGATGTCACACCATCAAACCTTATCACAGCAATCATTACCGAAAAGGGAATTGTATATCCCGATTACCGTAAATCTATATTAAAATTGAAGCCCGAGGCATAAGGTTTGAACATAATTAATTCACATCACTTATAAGGCGATCATTATCAGGATTACTCATATATTTAGGATTGTTATTACATCCCATTTGATTTCCGCGCTTTAACAAAATCTATTAAAAGATCCGAACAATAATTCTAATAAAAGAATTTGAATTATTGTTCGGATCTTTCTTCGACTAAAATACTTTTGTCCCTGCCTCTTTGGTATAGTGGGATTCTTCTGTTCAACTCCAATTAGAAATCTTCTTTTGACAGCAGTATATCTTTTTTCCTTTCCATTCTTTCTGGGTATATTGCTGAAAGCCAAGTGATTCCCAAAAGCGTCGAGCACCTCTGTTTCCATCAATGATTCCCAGTCTTGCTTCTTTGAAGCCCCTATTAATTAATTTCTCTTCAAAGAGGTGATACACCTCTTTTCCTTTACCTTTTTTTTGCATACTGGAATGAAGAACTAACAAGCCGATCCACGGTTTTCCGTCCTTTGGATTATGCGGACAAAAGTCGATGATTCCGATCCATCTGTCGTTTTCCTTTACTAAATAGCGTTCAGTCTCCAACTCAACACTTTCCTTGTATTCTTCTTTTATATCCTTTTCAAAAAGGAGCTCACGTCCATGTGTCAGGAGATTGTATGCAGGGTTTGAATTCATGATGGCCAGCTCAATTTCCATCCATTCTTGTTTGTTTTTTTCAAACGTGATCATGATTCTATTTTTGCCCACATTTCCTTTGGATTTAATTCATAAATATTATTTTCTCGATACATATAATGGTTGATGATGAACTCTCTTCGAATCGTGGCGAAATCATCATGAAAATTCTTAATATATTCATTGATTTCTTTTTCTGGGTATTTCCGTCCTTTTTCCAGCCCTTCTACCAAGTGTTCAAATACATATAACTTTTTCTTGCGCTGCGCCGGAATTGATTTCAACCTGCCATCCTTTGTAAAAAAATTGCGTAGTACACTTTGCTTTTCAATCGTCAATTTGTCCATTTCGGCTCCTCCTTCATGTTTCTCTTTGACATATTCCAATAATGCAGCTGAATGCTCTTTCAACAGCTTGTGGTTGAGATGAAAATAGATGGTATTTTTATCTCTTCTCTGGAAAACGAGATTTATCTCCTTCAATTTGTTTAAGTGATGGGAGATCGTAGGTGGAGTCACTCCGAGCTTCCCAGCCAGCGCCTGTCCATGCAGCGGACCACTTTGAGCCAAAAGAGTGATGATCCTCACCCTGGTAGGATCACCCATTGTTTTATGAAAGGCAACAATCCGGTTTAATTGCAAACTAACACCCCATTAAAACTAATTTTATTATCATCTAATTAGATGATAATAAAATTAGTTTAATTTGTCAATAAGAAAACTCCTACGCATCAGTCGGAGGAGTTTTTTGAAATTTTTATTATGATCGGTTAGATACGGCTGATTTACATGTAATAAAAACAACCTTTCGTAATCATTAAAAATCAATTTTTCGCTATTGAATTTTACAACGCGTTCTCCAAATATAGGAGCCTTTCTTTTTTATCCACTTGATCTCCTGCATATCCAGTTAGTGCCCGATTCTTACCGATTACTCGATGGCAAGGGATGATGATCGGAAATTTATTCGCTTTGTTCGCTTGGCCAATCGCCCGAACGGCATTAATGTTGTCAATGGCCAAGGCAATATCCTGGTAAGAGCATGTTTTACCATATGGAATTGCCTGAAGCTGCTCCCATACTTTCTTTTGAAACTCTGTCCCTTTGATTTGGAGAGGAAGATCAAATGTCATTCTCTCACCTCTAAAATATTCTTTTAATTGTTTCTTGGCGTTAAGAAGTATATCCTCATCCGATGTTTCCTTCCAATCCTGTTTCGCATGTTGTTGAAAATCACTTTCGTCCAAGAAGATGGAAGTGAGAAAACCATCTTCTCCACTTAGATAGAGTGTACCGATTGGACTTTCGAGCCTTGTATAATAAACGATTTTTGCAACCTCCTTAACAATGCTTGGAACTCGGCAGTTTAATGTGAAAGATGGTCCCCTTTTCCACTTCGCTTTCCACTTCAACTGTCCCTTTATGTTCCTTGATTATTTTAAAGCTTACCATCAAACCAAGTCCAGTGCCTCTGTCCTTCGTTGTGTAAAATGGTTCACCCAATTTTTTGATTTTGTCGGAGGGGATGCCAGATCCTTCATCCTCAATGGTGATATGAATATACCCATCCTGTTGATCGACGATTTTGACTGTAATGTTTCCCCCTTTTGGCATGACCTCGATCGCGTTTTTAATAATATTTATAAACACTTGTTTCAATTGATTAGGTTCACAATAGATGGACGGCAAGTCCTTCTCATAGTAGATATTAAATTCTACACCATGCATTAATGCCTGAGCATTCAATAACTCTATGGTATCCTTCATGATTCGGCACACATCATATTCATTGAAATGGATCGCCTGCGGTTTTGCCAAAATGAGAAACTCTGTGATGATCGATTCGATTCTTTGCAGTTCTGAAGATATCACATTAAAATACATAGAATGTGATTGCGAACCGACCATACTGTTTTCCAACAACTGTATGAATCCTTTTAATGCGGTCATCGGATTTCGGATTTCATGGGCTATCCCTGCGGCAAGTTCCCCGACCACCGTAAGTGTATCTGACTTCCTTAGTTGTTCCTCCATTTCGAGCTTTTCGGTCATATCCCTGATGACCGTTAAATTGAGATTGGAGACAAGATTGCTTTTGGTGGAAATCTCCAGATGTTTCACTTTATTTTCTTCGTATTTATAAGAAATCACTTGACTTGCTTGACCGTGCTTTTTTATGTCCCTCATATGGGTCCTGAATTCATTCATCGTATCAACTTTATCTTCAATCAGATTCCTGATATCCATGCCGATATACTTCTCCTGCCCGCAATTCAGGATTGTTTCTGCCACTGGATTCATATCAATAAGGAGATAATTTTGATCCCAAAGCAGCATTCCATCCAATGTACCTTCAAATACTTTCCTGAACCTCATTTCACTATCCCTTAACTCTTTTTCCATTTGATATCTTTCACTAACATTTCGTAAGATTGTAATGTTATAGCCATCGATCGAATGCATCCTTGAAGTGAATTCCAAGTGCTTCTTTTGTCCATTGGGCATGAGGAATAATAATTCATCCCGGATTGCCCCTTTTTCTTTAAATTCAGCTGAAATATGATAATATTTACGATCCTTTTCATAGAGAAAATCCCATAATTTCGATTGAAGCAATTCTTCTATGGTGCATTCGAAAATACTGAGTGCAGCCTTATTCGCTTTTATGATTCTTCCTTCATGGTCCCAGAGAACGATGGCATCGATCGTTTCCTCAAATAGGTCCTCAAATTGTTCCTCACTTCTTCTTAATTTTATTTCCATCTGCCTTTTTTCTGTGATATCCCTTAAAATCGCCATATGCATATTTTGAAATATATTCGGACTGATGCTGAATTCCATAACAGAAAGCCCATCTTGATGGATAATCGGGATTTCCCCCATGACTTTTTTATTCATTTCTATAAACTTATTGACTTTGAAAATTTTGTGATAGAAGCCTTTTGGAATAAAAGAAAATATTTTTTTCCCTAAAATATTTTCCCTCTCAATGTTGACCTTTCTGCAAAATACCGGATTGACATTGACGATTTTCCCATCATCCCGAAAAATAATGATGCTGTCTGCAGCCTGTGAAAAAATATTATAAAGCATTTGTTGATTCCTTTGATCTTCCCTCTCGATCTCCTTCTGTTTTGTTAAATCCCATAGTTGATAGATGTTCCATTCTTTCAATTCATCCCGCTGGACATTCATCCGAATATGAAGGTTTCTGCCATCGGAAAGAGTCATCAGGACTTCATCGTTAATCACTCCACAATTCTCCAATTGCTCATCATGAAATTTTTTGATAAGGTCAGGAATGTCCCGAAAATAAAATTGAATGGATTTAGAGATAATAGCATTATGACGTTCTTGAAAAAGACTGGCGGCAATTTCATTAATGAAGATGATTTTCCCAGAAAAATCTGTAACAATCACGGCATTTATCATGGAATTGGCAACCGACTCAAAAAGATTGTTCTTGTCGTCATTCAAGCCATCATGGCCTATCCAATTATTCGCCGATAACCGATCGGCTGAGGGCTCGCTTGTGTTCTTTAGGTTTGACACGGAAGTTCCTCCTTCATTAAAAGCTATGACGTTCATAATTTTTATTAGTTTGGCGATCGGCTGTGCATCGACAAACGTTTTACGAAAGCAAAGAATGGGTATAAAATTATCAATCAAAGTTTATTAGCTTAATCAGAACAGTTGGTGACAATATGGAAAAACGAGATCATTATTTTGATAACGCAAAGTTCATTTTAATCTTTTTTGTGGTTTTTGGGCATCTGCTCCAGCCTTACGTGTCACAAAACGCCTTCATTGAAGTGGTATACAAATTTATTTATACCTTTCACATGCCCGCATTTATTTTAGTTTCCGGTTTTTTTGCGAAAGGCTTCTATAAAAAAGGATACGTTGGAAAATTGGCCAAAAAATTGATTCTTCCTTATCTGATCTTTCAGCTCATCTATACGATTTTTTATTATTACCTTTATGATAAGTCCACATTTGCTGTCGATCCATTGAATCCTCAATGGGCACTATGGTTCTTGTTGAGTCTTTTCTGCTGGAACATGCTTTTGCTCCTATTTGCAAAGATGCGTCCCATTCCGGCCCTTGCCATCGCATTCGCAATCGGTTTGCTGGTAGGTTACGTCGATTGGATTTCCAACTACTTGAGCCTTTCAAGAACATTTGTGTTCTTCCCATTGTTTTTATTGGGTTATGTGTTGGACCGTGATACGTTCCGTTCTTTCACGACACCCAAAGCAAGGGTCATCACAACCATCGTTCTATTAGCGACATTTATCGGCATCTTTTTGTTTCCTGATTGGAATGAAAAATGGCTGCTTGGCTCAAAGCCTTACGATGAGATGGGAGCGAAAATCGCTTATAGTCCTTTTGTACGGTCTGGGATCTATATATTGAACATCGTCATGGTATTTTGTTTCTTTTCGTTCGTCCCAACAAAAAATTATTTCTTTACGAAGTGGGGAAGGAACACACTTTATGTTTATTTATTGCATGGTTTCTTCATCAAGATTTTCAGGGCAAGCGATGTACCCAATCATTACACATATGATTTAAGCACATATATTACCTTGGCGATTGTTTCCCTGACCCTTTCAGTTCTATTATCTAGCAAAGCAATCACTTCTTTTACTCAGCCTTTGATTGAAATAAGATCATCCAAGTGGAAAAAATTCAAAGAGCGTGTCAAGCTTAGACTTAATCAAGTAAAAAGAATATTAGGGAACCAACAACCTTGAAAAAACAGTCCTATCGGCTGTTTTTTCTTTTGTCCAGCTCCTCCGGCTACAGGCTGTGAGATTTCCCTCCCCGCGTCTACGATAAGTCATCATCGGATCGCTTCGCTCTCCGTGATTCCTTTATCTCACACGGCTCGGTCCAATCTCTTCGCCTCTGGTCAAGCCGGCTCCGCTTTTCTTATTAAAATTCGGAGGAAACGATAAAAATCCTGCTAAACAATTCAATTTTTCAGTAATATCTCCCATGCATTGAGGTTTTTCCAAAGCTCGGATAAAATAAGTAAGTATATAGATTGAAAAGAGGTTTTAAAAGAGAAATGAAAATAGTTTTAAGCACGTTGAATGCGAAGTACATTCACACCAATTTAGCCTTAAGATGCCTAAAGTCATTTGCGTTGCCGGAATACGAGGCGGAAATAAGCGAATATACAATAAAAGATCCTTCATTGAACATTGTTTCAGATCTATTCACTAAGAAACCGGATGTCATTGGATTCAGCTGTTATATATGGAACATCGAGGAAACAATCAAAGTTATACAAATGCTGAAAAAGATCATGCCGACATTGAAGATCGTACTTGGAGGCCCAGAAGTCACATATGACGTTCCATACTGGCTGGAAAGAATACCGGAGGCTGACTTCATTGTTTTGGGAGAAGGGGAAGAAACCTTCAAACAGCTACTCGTTGAAATTGAAGGAGATCATCAGTGGGACAAGGTACCCGGCATCGGGTACATGAACGTTGGAAAGCCTGTCATCAATCCTCAGCGAAACAAATTGGACCTTAGGGAGCTTCCATCCCCGTTTCGCTTTAAAGAGGACCTTCCTCATCTATCCAAACGTGTCGTATATATTGAAACGAGCAGGGGATGCCCTTTCCGTTGTCAATTTTGCTTATCATCCATTGAAGTGGGTGTTCGATACTTTGATAGAGAAAAAGTTAAAGATGATATTCGCTATTTAATGAAACACGGTGCAAAAACCATCAAATTTGTAGACCGTACCTTTAATATCAGCAGAAGCTATGCCATGGAAATGTTCCAGTTCTTAATAGATGAGCATTTACCAGGAACAGTTTTTCAGTTCGAAATCACAGCTGATATCATGCGCCCGGAAGTCATCGACTTTTTAAACAAAAATGCACCTGCAGGATTATTCCGTTTCGAGATTGGCGTTCAATCGACTAATGATGAAACAAACGAATTAGTAATGAGAAAGCAAAACTTCCAAAAACTCACCCGCACCGTCACAATGGTGAAAGAAGGAGGAAAAATCGATCAGCATTTAGACTTGATAGCAGGTCTGCCCGAGGAAGACTATCATTCCTTCCGAAACACTTTCAATGATGTTTTCGCCCTGCGCCCGGAAGAATTGCAGCTGGGCTTTTTGAAAATGCTGAGGGGGACTGGATTAAGGATAAGAGCTAATGATCATAAATATATTTATATGGATCATGCGCCATATGAAATTTTAGGGAATAACTTATTGAGCTTCGACGATATTGTCCGTATCAAGCAAGTGGAAGATGTATTGGAGAAATATTGGAATGACCATAGAATGGATCAAACGATCGAATATTTGGTTTCAAATATTTTTGACTCGCCATTTGACTTCTTTCAACAATTCGGTACTTTTTGGGATGAAAAAGGCTGGTCAAGAATCGGACATCAACTCGAAGACCTGTTTAATCGCTTGAAGCTTTTCCTTGAGTCATTAGAAATTGAAAACATGGAATTGATTGAGAGTCTGATGATGTACGATTACATCCGCAACCAAAAATACAAGCCAAGAAAACCATGGTGGGCACATCAGCTCAGCAAACAGGAAAAGGGTGCATTGTATCATTACATCTTGCAGAATCCTGAAATACTCGGCGAAAGTTTCATGAATCTCAACCTATCAGAAAAAGAATTATTCAAGCATACCATGTTGGAAATATTGCCGTTCGATGCACAGCAATATTTTACAGAAAACAAAGTTATCAATGAAAAGACAGCGTTGGTCGTGTTCTTCGATCCTTCCGATGGATCACCACACATGTTCTTTGTGCCTTTTGTGAACATGAAAAAAGAAGTTGTTAAATGAATTCAAGATGCTCGTAACAATAAAAATAAGCTGACATACAGCCGCTTTCATAAAGATGACAAAGGGATCAAGTAAAGTTTCTTCGATTCCTTTGTCATTTTTTGGATGTGTTTTCAGTTAGATTATTGTTTGTAAATAACTTACCCGTTCCTTTCTACGGGGCCTCCACAGGAAGTGAGGTCGTTCGATGTTGGAACAAATTGGCTCAGCTTTCAGTTGAACAAAGGGACTTCTGAGGAAATCGCGAAGTTATTATAGTAATTGAGAAAAGACTGTAGACAATTTGTCCTACAGTCTAAAAGAGCTCTCAATAATTTATTATTCCAATTATTGTTATATCGCTGAATATTATTTCATTGACAGTATGTATACATATCATTGTCGTTGATTGAAACGGAAGGAGCACGACTCCGAGGGGATAACCGGGCAATAAGAAAAGTGTAGGGTCATTGCCTAATGGCTTATGACCTCGATCCCCTAAGCCCCGTGAGACCCATCGAGGAGGGATCAATGCCAGCCCATCGGAAGACGAGCATCCTTCCGTGGAAATCAATTATTCAATCCTTTGACTAACGGCATCGAATTGAATGCTATAATTAAACTAACATTTATCATTCTTATCTTTCTTTTTACGGGAATCGCGGTTAAATGCCAACTCGAAATGTTTAGCAGCATTTATGTCCCCGAATTCCATCCCGAATTCTTCTCTGCAAGACTGGGATTTATCTTCTTTTTTCATTACCCTCTACCCTTTTGGCCCTGCTTGGAGTTGCGATTGGCAAATTTCGCTGTGTCTTCACCATTTGCATACTCAGTCGAGAATTCAGTTTCCTTTTTATTCTGATAAGGAGTTTGATTATTTTTAGCTGCTGCATCGAATTGTGCTTTTCTTTTGGCCATTTTTTATCTCTCCTTAAATCGATTAGGACCTTAGTATGCATCAATACGACATCCATTATCCATGACATCCTTAGCCGATGATGACCCTTTCTTTAGGGAGACGGTATCTTGTCAGCTTTTCATTTCCTCCGAACATGAACAAAAAGGATAGAATCCCGACTCTTCCAATAAACATGAGCAAAATGACGATGCATTTACCGATAATGGTGAGATCAGGGGTTATGCCAAGCGATAACCCTGTAGTTCCGAATGCAGAACAGACTTCAAACAGAATCGGCATTAATGGCTCCTTCTCGGTGATCATCAAAGTGATGACAGAAGAAAAACATATTAAGAAAGCCATGGTGGAAACAATGAATGATTTCACTACATCATCTTCCAATAGCTCTCTTTTGAAAACCTTAATTGTTTTATTTCCTTTAGAAAAATGGTATAAGGCCAAAATATTCAGGGCAAAAGTGGTTGTACGGATTCCCCCTCCAACTGAGCTAGGGGAAGCTCCAATGAACATCAAAGCACATAAGACCAGCAGTGTAGGGTCTGAAAATTTACTGACATCCATTGTTGCCAATCCGCCATTCCTTGTCGTGATCGATTGAAACAAGGAGTAAAACAGCCGCTCATGCCACGACATCCCTTTGAAAAAATGATTCATATCCAAAAGAAATATGGCAATGGCCCCCAATATAACCAAAGAAAAGAACGTGAAAGTCGTTAATTTTGTATATAGAGAAAACCGGGTCCGCCTTCCTGAGTTCCTGGAAAGCAAATAATCCTTTGTTTCAATTAAAACGGGGAAACCAATCGCCCCTAGAATAAGCAATAGCATATTTATGATTTGGACGAAGTAATCATGTTTAAACATAAACAATGAAGAGCCTGTTATATCAAATCCTGCATTTGTGGTTGCACTGACAGAGGCAAAAAGTCCTTGAAGGAACGCTTCCTCCCAATCAGGGAAATAGTTTAAGAAATACACGCCCAACACGAGTGCACCGATTAGTTCAATAGTTAGAATGATAACCAATATTTGCCTTAATAGCCGGACCAAGCCGGAGAGGCTTGTCTGATTTTGGTCGGTCATGATCAGTCTTCTTTCCTTAAGGCCAATTTTCTTTCGAAAAACCAGCCAAATAAAAGTTCCTAAGGTCATGATTCCGATTCCACCGAATTGAAGAACGAACATTAATATGAATATGCCGGCAGTATTAAAGGTTTGTGATATATCAACCGTCGATAACCCTGTTACGCTGACAGCACTGACTGCCGTAAAAATCGCATCTAGAAACGACCATTTGGCTGCGGGATTATGGGCAAAAGGCAGGCTTAACAATATAGTCGAAACTGTCACAGCTAAAATATAAAACGACACGATCAGCTGGGCAGGAGATAATTTCCTGAATTTTATTCGCAATGGATAAAGCATGTTAAAATCCTTTCTAAGCTTACTCTAGTCTCTATCATAATGAAATGGATATTATTTTTAAAGCTTTTTTCCTTATTAGCTTTTCTTTACAGCAAATAAAATAGTCAAATGTACTATTTGTGATACCATTTACCATTAATGATTCTCCAAAAGTCTTCACATAATAGTATTACCAGCAATGGAATACACAATGAAAGGAGAAATCAACATGGCTCGCAGCACGAATAAACTTGTCGTACCAGGAGTGGAGCAATATTTAGATCAAATCAAATATGAGATCGCCCAAGAATTTGGCGTGAATTTGGGATCTGATACTGCAGCAAGATCAAATGGATCAGTTGGAGGAGAAATTACAAAGCGTCTCGTTCAACAAGCTCAATCCCAACTTTCTGGCCAACCTAAACAATCTTAATTACAGGCTTTTAAATTGCCAATTGAATATAGATGGGAAAAAGAGTCCGGACGATTAATCGCCGGACTCTTTCTTATGTTCCTGCCCATAATTTTTATCGCTGTCACCGTCATGTTGATGACTATTCGGCTGCCATCCGCCATCATCTTTGTGTCGGCTTCCTTGATCTTGATTATCCTTCCAGTCCTCTTTGTCATCTTGATCATGGATTTTATCATGATTTCCCCTGTAGCCTTTGTGCCCTTCCTCTTCACCTTTTTTAGGATAAATATTCTTGTCTTTTTCCGAACCTTTAAGTTTATCCTTGTATGAATTTTGATCCGATGGTTTTGACGTACCGGATGGGTGATCAGGCTTCTTTTTTGATGGATGAACATTATTCTGTTCCCTGTTGATTGAATCCCCGCTTTTTGAATTATTATCAGTACCAGAGTGTCCAGTTCCAGTTCCAGTTCCATCTTCATTCGTTTGAGGCTTCTGCTTTTCTGGTTGTTTCTCTTTCTCCATCGCCTTCATCGGTTCAGTTTCTTTACCCTTTAAATACTTACCGGTGGTCAATCCCTGCGCAACTGCAGCCTTACGTACTTTTGGGGTGGCTTTTAAAACAATCAATTGTGCTTTTAGGTTTTCAGACACCTTGTTCAAAGATTGTAAATCCTTTTCCATCTGTGATTGGAACTTACTGCTGCTTTTTTTAAGGGGAACGGAAGCGATGACTACTTGATGGTTTTCTTTTAAATAGCCTTCCTTTTCGCTCTCTTCCATGATCTTCTCAGCAGCATTTGTCATTTCTTGATGCTTTGATAAAGAGATATGTTCGAGAATCTTTTTGCCGTCATCGTTAAAGGCTTTTGTTTCTACTACTTCAAAATCTTTATTGACCCCAAGCTCAATGCTCGGATTAATATCAATCGAAACATATGCGTATACTTGATTTTCTTGGAAAAATGGAAATAGCAATACAAATGATAAGATGAATATAGCAGCAATCGAAGCCAATGCTCTCTTATTCCCTATATAAGCGGGCAAAACGAATGGGTTCTTTTTTTCTAATTTCAATTCATAAGCCCTAAAGGATATTTCATCTCCCAATTCATAATCATGGGATGTTTTTTTACCTTTTAAAAATTCTCCATCAGCTGTCAGCATTACGAGATAGTCTTCTTTTATATCCATGATGATTCCCTTTTTCATCATAAGCCTAACCGCCCTTTTAAATATTCCTTTAAGTATATAAAATCCCCATATAATATAAGTGCAACTGCAATGATATATTTTCTGTTGCGTTCTATCGTCTTTCTACTCACTTTAACTTTTTTTTCTAATTTTTTAATGGGAAGCTGCTTCTTTTCCAGCAGATGGTCCATGAATTCTTCGTTCTCTAAAATTGTTTGTGCGACATGAATCGCATTTACCCGGGCGTCTTCATGCTTCGGTGACTGATTTAACAAGTCATCGAACGTAACATCGTATGAAGAAATCAACTGTTGAAATTGGATGATTTCCTCCTTCCGGCGCTGCTGCTCTTCCTTCTTCTGGAACTCCTCCAATGACAATGTATCTTCGAGCGTCACGCTCGGATGATCATCTTCATTTTCGTAACGGCTTCCGGTCATGCTAATATCTTTGAATTTGGCATTTTTTCGAATATAATCGATTACTCTCCGCTTGATGATAACCTCGGAAAAACTGATTAGTGATGTTCCTTTTTTATGTTCATATTTTTGGATAGAATCATGAAAGGCCATGAGCCCAATGCTAAATTCATCATCACTTTCACTGATGTATTTTTTGCATACGGAAGATACCGTTTTTTTGACAAATGGCTTATATGAATCAAGCACTGCATTTAATGCTTCCTCATTGCCTTTTTGAATATCGACGGCTAAATCTTCCAATGATTTTTTCTTTTTTCGAGCCATGAACAATAAACTTAGCATTACTCTCACCTCATCCTAGGCCATATTATACCACGATTTATGTTTCATCGTATTTTAGGATGGAAAGGAAGGATCGGCCTAGAGAAAAACCAGCCTCTCCCTCCTTCCGAGATGTTTATCGTTCATGATGAATATTAAAATACATCATTTTGTAATCATCCTTTAGACATCATTTATTGCTTAATGCTGGTGCCCTTCATGGTTTTCACCTTGGTGATCATGGGAGTCATTTTTACCGAAACCCTTATGTTGATCGGATTCATCATCGTATTTTTGAACATGTTTTTCCACATGTTTTGCTGCTGACTTCATCATTTCTTGTCTTTTTTCCTGGAGGGCTTTGCTTTGTTCTTTCTCGTTATCTTTTTCTTCTTTCCATTTTGTTTTCATTTCTTCTTTTTTAGATTTCCAGTTTTTAACTACATTTTTCATTTCTTTTTTCTCAGGTGATTTTACATCCGTTGATTGGTCTTTTTCATCTGTTGTTTTTTGGTCCGTTTGAACAGGGGTATTCGTGTCTTTTTGTTTTGCGGAATCTTCTACTTCTTTTTCTCCACTATTCTCAGGTGCTTCCGCGGCCTGATCTTTTGATTCATCTTGAGCTGTTTGATCTTTTTCATTTTTCTCTTTCTCAGCCAGGTATTTTTCGATTCTATCCATTTTCCTAGCTAGTTTTTCGTAGCTCTTTTCAATGTTCTTTTCAAGTGCAGCCTTTGCCTTTGGATTCTTTACGTGCTCCAATGCAGCTTTTAAGGCAACGATATTCTTAGCCATCATCTCTTCAAGGTTGTCGATTGCTTCTTTGTCTGTCGTTGAAGCACTATCATCTGTTTTTACATCTGCTTCTTTATCTTCATCTGCAGTTTTTTCTTCAGATTGGTCATCCGCTTTTGTATCTGCCTCATCCGTTTTGTCAGTGTCTTCCGTCTTAGGGGCATCAGTTCCGTCAACGTCTGCTTGTGTCTCTGAGTCAGTTGAATCGGCTGATTGTTCATCAGTCGTTTTTTCATCTACACCTTTCGGATCTTTTTGGCTGTCATTGTCGGAATCCATTTTGTCCTGAGCATCCTTCATTTCTGCCAGAGCATCTTTAATGGTTTGAACGGCCAATTCTTCTTTTCCTTCAGCGAGCAATGCCTCAGCCTCTGCAAAACGCTCTGATGCATATTGGGATAGCATTTTCGCTTCTTTATCATCATCTCTTGTAAAGGCAAGCTTGATGTTTTCCAGTGCAATTTTTGCAAAGTAGAAAAAGTCACCTGGTAAAAGCGATGGTGTTTCTGCTTTTGTTTCATCGAATTGCTTCACAGCTTCCTCAATTGCCTTTGAAGCTTGATCTCCACTCATTCCTTCAGGTAGGGAAACGCTTGTGTCAGCCTTTGTGTCAATCCCTGAATTGCTGCTGTTTTCAGCTGCGTATGCAAATGTATTAGATAATGAAAAAGTTCCTGCCACTAAAAGAGCTAATGATGTTTTTGCGATTTTCGATTGTTTCGACATTGATTCATCCACCTCGACGTAAGTTTTATTCAGCGATCGCTTTCATTACAAACATACGCGGACCTCACACCTTTTTTAGGGGGGAGAAATGAAATATTCTCTTAAATAGGTAAAATTAATCATTTATTTCATAAAAAAAGACCGCCATTACCGGCGGTACCCCTACTTGGTGCCTGGCACTTTAGTGCCAGGCACCACTTTTTTTGATACTTTTTCTTGATAGGACATATCCGCTTGCGGCGATAAAGATAAGGACAGTCCAGAAAATCGCTTTCCAAGCAATGGATTCAGGAAAATGATGGTCAATGAGTCTTACTTTGGGATGGGCCAAGGTAAATACAGTTAATTTGACACCGACCCAACCGACGATAATGAATGCTGTCGTCTCAAGCGATGGATATTTTTTCAACAAATTGACGAACCAATTGGCTGCAAACCTCATGATTACAAGACCGATGATTCCGCCTAAAAACATGACGGCAAATTGGCCTGCATCCACCCCGCCGATGACAAACCATCCCGATGGCCGAAGCGTCACCGCAAAAGCAACCGCTGCAAGCATCGAGTCGATTGCGAATGCGATATCCGCCGCTTCCACTTTCAAAACCGTCATCCAAAATGACCCGCTCGATTTCACTTTTATATGTTCCTTTTCCTTTGTATACCTGCTTACTAAATGGTGGATGCTGATGTAAAATAAGTAAGCTGCTCCCAAGGCTTGGACCTGCCACACATCCACTAGCAACGAAATGAGGAAAAGTGCAGCAAAGCGAAAAATGAATGCTCCGAATAGCCCGTAAAAGAGTGCTTTCTTCCGATCATCCCTTGGCAAATGCTTAACCATCACGGCCATTACGACTGCATTATCAGCTGCCAAAATCCCTTCCAGTCCGATTAAGATGAGCAGGACCCATCCATACTCCAATAACGTTGATAATTCCATTTGGACACCCTCCAATAATAGTATGGACAAAAATCCTATTGGCAAGGTGCAGGAAATAGAAAAAGACCTTTGCCTATAGGCAAAGGTCTCGCTGGACACTATCGTGCCAACAAAGCCGATGGATCATCCATGTAATGACGACTTTGTTTTAGGTAAAACCTAACGCTACTCCCCTTCGACTTTCGTCTCTGTGAGTCATTTAATTATTTTCATTATAAAGGAGCGATTACGTTCATTCAATCATTTATGATTGACGAATTTTTGAATGAGCACTTGCTTGATGAAAAGTCCAATAAGAATACCTGGAACCACCCCGAACATTGGCAGGAAAACGGGTCCGATCAACTTTCCACTAATAAAGACTTTTGGAGCAAACATTAAACCAATGGTCACAAAATATGCACAAAAAGCAAAAGGCAGATAAGCAAACTTCTCTTCCGGCTTTATTGAAGTTTTATAGGCGTCCCACAGGGCGAACATATATAAACAAGGATAGAACATCAGCCATTGATAGTCTACGACCTCCGATGCCTGTTCCGTCTGTCCAAGAAAGCTTAGCATTATGGCCTTATTGAAATGACTCATCACATTAATCAGTATTTCCAGAGAAACGAACAGTACCCCTTTAATGAATGAACCCGCTAGGAGCTGGGGAAATCCAGGTAAGGCAATCCCCCAAAATACTGCTTCAAGTTTGTCAATCTTTTGCATGTTTATCAGCCTTTTTAATAAACGTATTTGTGCTATTCTCCCTATCTTTCCCAAATTCTGTATTTTTATCAGCAGTTAATATTTATTGGCTGTTTTCGTAACGATTTTTGTATGTTGAAATAAAGAGAAAAGAGCCTAATAATTAATCAAAGTAAAGATAGGTTGATTTCTGTGTAAGGCCGATGCACAAAAAGCAGCATGTGATTCTCTAACTCATCATCATTTTTTCAATAAACTTAAATAGTCTTTGGCAAACTTCATCCAGTTTCTTTTTTTTCCAAAATAATTCTGGAAGAGTGAAACAAAGCGTTCGTATTTCCCTTGATATGGGAACCATTGTACTTCTGTACGCTTCCTACCTTTATCCATCAAGATTGATTTTTCATGACAAAAGACCCGAAGGCCGGCGTCCCCGTGATATCTTCCGATTCCGCTGTTTTTGGTTCCTCCGAATGGCAGGTGATGATTTGCGACAGAAGTAATGACATCATTTATGACGACAGACCCTGATATCAGGCGCCTGCTGATCCTTCTAGCTTTTTTCAAGTCTGCAGTCCACACACTTGCATTTAAGCCATACTGTGTGGAATTGGCTTTTTCCACAACTTCTTCCTCAGTAGTAAATTTCACAATCGGAAGGACAGGGCCGAAAGTTTCCTCTTTCATTATATCCATTTCTTCCGTGACATCAGTTAATATCATGAGGGGAATGAACATACCATTGACCCATTTTTCAGGGGGGGTCCCGACAGCCAGTCGTGCTCCTTGTTCGAGTGCGTCATTCAATTGATGTTGAATGATCTTCTTTTGTCCTATATATGTCATCGATCCGAGATCAGCATCTTTTTCAATTCCTCGTTTGATCGAATTAGCTTCTTCTTTAACCAACGATAAGAATTGAGAATAGACCGCCTCTTCGACATAGAGTCGTTCTGTACTCATACATACTTGGCCGCTGTTTGTAAACGCCCCCCAAACTGCTCCTTTTGCCGCCCTTTTTAAATGTGCGTCGGAAAAGACGATCATCGGATCTTTCCCGCCTAGCTCCAGTGTTGTAGGGATAAGCTTTTTTGCTGCTGCTTCGGCGATTTTTTTTCCTGTCGAAACAGATCCAGTAAAAAAAATGTAGTCAGGATCGCCTTGCGTAAATGCCTCCCCTACTTTTTTTCCTCCTTGGGCAATTTGGACAATGTCCTGAGGAAATTCAACCTTATTGAATAGCTCTCCAATCAGCTTTCCAACCAGTGGAGTGATCTCGGATGGTTTTAAAATGACTGCATTCCCCCCTGCCAATGCGCTTAAAACCGGAACCATTGCCAGGTTTAGAGGATAGTTCCATGGAGAAATGACAAGGACAACACCACGCGGCATATATTCAACGTATGATTTTTTACCGATTAGCAGTAATGGCGTCGAGACTTTTTGGGGACTCAGCACTTTTCTTGCCCGCTTTTCAATATGCACGATTGCATCAATGGTAGGCATGACATCAGCCGTAATTGCCTCTGTCAATACTTTCCCTGTATCTTTTGAAATGACTTCTGCTATTTCTCTCATATTTTCGACCATATAGAGCCTAAGCTTTCGGAAAAATACCATCCTCTCCTCTATACTCATTTTCCCCCAGCTTGCTTGTGCTTTACGGCTCTTGTGATAATATTGCTCTGTCTGATCAGGTCCGGTTTCTTCTATCTCTTCAAATGTTTCTCCTGTCGCCGGATTGACGACAAGCAATGTATTTTTCTTTGTGATTTGCATGTGTTTTCCTTTCATTGAATATTGATATGATATTCTTGACGATCTTTATTATTTAAATAAAAATGAACCATGTTAGGGAGACCCTGCATCAAATCCGGACAAATGATGTCTGTTCCATTCAAGTCTTCCAAAGTATTCGAACAATCAAAATGACCTTCCCATATAAAATAATCCAATGCTTCCTTTTCCACACCCAAAAATCTGCGAATCGAAGATTGACTTAGGATAATGCTTAATAGCTTTATTGGAATGGAACCAAATGGCTTCCTTTGTATCAGCTGCTTCATCATTTCTGTGTAAACAGCTGATACATCATACGGTTTTGGATCTGTCAGATGGTATGTCCTATTCAATCCAACCGGCTCATGGCTAAGATAAAGGACCGCTTTGATTACATAATCGACCGGAACTAAATTTACCACCGCTTTGCTTCCTTTTATTGATGGTATAAACGGAAGGTATCTTAATCGAAATAACATATTCATGATGAAATAAGGTCCATCAAATTTTTTCGTTTCCCCCGTTGATGAGTCTCCCTTGACGATTCCAGGTCGGATGATGGTGATGGGAACATCTTCTTTCAATGCCTCTACCATTGTTTCTGCTTCATACTTCGTTTCTTCATAAAAATTGTGAAAGGCCACTGGTTTAATCAATTCATCTTCTTTTAGCTTTCCTGTCCTTTTTCCAGCAACATATGCAGTGCTAAAATAAATATATCTTATAATATTCACACAGCTTTCAGCAAAAGTATTTACATTTTTAGTCCCCACTACATTTATCTCATAAGCAAGATTCCTTTCGACTGCCAGGTCATAAATGGCTGCCAAATGCCAGACATACGCTGTTTCTTCTGTTAGCAGCTCCCATGCGTCTTTGTTCAGCCCCATCTGCTCTTTCGTGATGTCTCCCTGAAATAATTTTATTTGTGAATCCTCCAACCCGAGAGAGTTAATCAGTTCCTCTCTCTCTCGCCTTGCCCTGACACTCATGGATGCTATATATAATAAATTCACGCGTGAATTTTTATCACGCTTAAAGATGCCTTCAATCAGCTTGGCACTTAAAAAACCCGGAAAGCCAGTAATAAAATATGAGCCGCATTTCTCCATCCATATCCCCCATTTTGTTCATGAAATTGACCTAAACCAAAAAACATTTAAGAAGACAGATTTCTAAAAAAATCTTTATAACCATTATATTAGACTGAATATTCCAAAAACAACACCTTTCCATTTGTCTTACATAAAAAGCTGCCCATAAGCAGCACTTTCTGCTTATGGACAGCCAATCCTTCATACTTTATAACGAACTCGATTTTCTATTCCATCTATATTTCTTTCGGAGACTCTTATCAAAATAGCTGTATACAACCGGAATGATAAACAATGTTAAAAATGTCGAGCTGACCAATCCACCGATGACCGTAATTCCCATAGGCTGATTGATTTCAGTGCCCTCTCCGATCCCCAAAGCCAATGGAACTAAGCCTAAAATAGTCGTCAGTGCCGTCATCAGAATCGGTCTTGCCCGATCTTTAACCGACAGGACAATCGCTTCGTAGCTGTCCATACCTTCTTCCTTCCTCTGATTTATATATTCGACGATAACGATGGCATTATTGACGACAATTCCTGCCAATACAATGACACCGATAATCGATGATACGCTGATGGAGGTTCCGGTGGCATACAGGGCAGCCCCGACGCCAATGATCATCAGCGGGACGGTGAACATGATGACAAATGGATATTTATATGATTCAAACTGTGCAGCCATTACGATGTAAACCAATACGATGGCCAATCCAATGGCCAAAAGCATATCGTCGATGGAATCATCAAGCAATTGCCGATCACCGCTAAAAGTGATTTCCGTCTCTCCAGGCAGATTCAATTGTGCAATTTTGTTGTCTACCACATTGGAAATTGAGCCAAGATTTGTTTTTGAATCATATTTTATGGTGAACTGAACGGCATTTTGCTGATCGATTCGTTCAATTTTCACCGGCCCATCACCAATTGTAATATCTGCCAATTGATTCAAAGCGATAAACTGTCCATCAGGTTTTTTCAATTGAAGTTTCTTTAGTTGTTCCAGATTTCTCGTTATCTTGGAATCATATTTGACAAAAACTCCGTATACATCTGAAGAATTGGAAATGATCTGGGTGGCAATCTTTCCCCTTGTAATATCGTTCACCATCTTAGCAATTTGGACAGGGGCCATTCCAGCTTTCAAAGCTTCATCCCGTTTGATATCAATTTGAATCTCCTTGACGCGTTCCATTTGGTCCGTTGAAATATCATTGATATCTTTTGTTCCTTCCAGTGAATCATAAATTTTCTGAACTGTATTGTTCAGCCGTTTTGAATCCGTATCCTGGACACTGAAGGTCAAGGTTTGGGGGCTTGTCCCTGAAGAAGATTGTAAATTATAAGTGATTTCTGAGCTGGGATTTACTTTCGCTGCTGCATCCTTCAACTTCCCCTTCATATCATCGACAAACTTAAAAACAGAACGATTTCTTTTGCTAAGTGGCTTCATTTTAATATAAATTTCTGCTTCATTCGTACTTCCAGAGCCTCTGAACGCATCCTCCTGTGTAGAACCGACAAGACTTACATATACGTCGACATCTTTTTCTTTTTTTAATTGGCCTTCGATCGATTGAACGACTTTATTTGTTTCAGAAAGGGAAGTCCCATTCTCAAGCTTTACACCAATGGTAAATGTCCCTTCATCTGTGGCAGGCAGGAATTCCATCCCCACCTTTGTCAGGCAAAGAGTCCCAGCCAACAATAATATAGTCGATAGGCCCAATACTGTTTTTC
Source organism: Falsibacillus albus (assembly GCF_003668575.1). Taxonomy (NCBI): domain Bacteria; kingdom Bacillati; phylum Bacillota; class Bacilli; order Caryophanales; family Bacillaceae; genus Falsibacillus; species Falsibacillus albus. The sequence goes on from NZ_RCVZ01000002.1 coordinate 61,068, forward strand.
GATGATTCAATGACCACCTTATCGATCGATCCAATAAATTCATTCCTTTTGAACGCCGCCTCCTTGCTTCTGGATCCCCTTTAGGCGTTTTAAGAAGGCGGCTCGCCAACATCGGTATTACCGTGAGAGCAACAATCAACGAAGCAAATAAACTGAAAGAAATGGTCAATGCAAATTGAGTGAATAATTGTCCGATCAACCCCGTGATAAATACAACCGGCAAGAATACGGCAATGGTCGTTAATGTGGATGCCGTGATTGCCCCTCCCACTTCTTTCGCTCCGTCCATCGAAGCTTTCTTTGGATCCTTGCCCATCGAAAGGTGCCTGTAAATATTCTCAATGACCACGATGGCGTTATCCACCAGCATTCCAATGCCTAATGCAAGAGCTCCCAAGGTCATGATATTCAAGGCAAAATGAGAGAAATACATTAATACAAACGTCACGATGACAGAGTATGGGATGGCAACCCCGATGATAAGCGGGCTCTTGATATTCCGCAGGAAAAGAAATAGTACCAGCATGGCGAATAGCCCTCCGACGATAAGTGAGCTGGCTATATTGCCGATCGCCTGTTGGATGTAATCTCCTTGATCAAATAAAATATCAGATTTGATTCCTTCGTATCTCTTTTCTTTTAGCAAGCGTGCCAGCTGTCCTTGAAATTCTTTCGATACATCCGCAGTATTTGCATCAGACTCCTGCAGCACACTCAAAAGCAAGGATGACTTCTGATTGCTCCTCGTAATCGTCCGCTCATCTTTGTTTCCCAGATCGACGGACGCAACATCCTCTATCCGGATTTTTTTCCCGGTTAACGGATTGATGCTCAATACTAATTTTTTTATATCATCTGTCCCATGCAGCGAGCTGATCACTCTTGTCGTGAGTTCCTTCCCGTTTGTAAGCACCGTGTCCCCTGGCATGGATATATTATTGGACTGGATTGTGTTTACTACATCCGTTTGGCTCAGCTTATATTTTTTAAGCTTCTCCTGATCGAGTTGAACGTTGATTTGATCGACGAAGCTTCCAGATACATTGACATTGGCAACTCCTTTTACCTTCGTCAACTCCTGTTTCAATTTCTCCGAAAGCTTTTTCAAATCCTTTTCATCTGTTTCTGACCTTAAAGATAATTGTATGATGGGAAATTGGGAAGGATCGAATTTCAAAAACTTGGGCTGTTCTACATCTTCCGGAATGGGAGTTTGATTGATTCGCTGGAGTACATCATTTTCAATACCATCAATGGAGGTGCTCCATGAAAATTCCAAAAGGATAAAATTGGACCCTTCCTGTGATGTCGACCGGATTTTTTTGATTCCAGGGAGCGTCGATAGACTTTGCTCCAACGGCTTTGTCACCTTTTCAACCACTTCAGCAGGGCTTGCTCCCGGATAGGAAGCTACGACAACACCAACAGGAGGGTTGATGTCCGGTATCAATTTCAAAGGTATTTTTAATAAAGATACGGTACCCAATATGAGGATCAGGAACATTGTTACGATCGTAAACACGGGTCTCCTTATCGAAAAATTGCTTAATTTCAAGTAAACTTCTCCCTTCAATGCTGCCCTCGAAAAATAATTTTACTGGATATATGTACCTTTAAATATAATGGATGGATATTGTTTGATTCAACTTATTGTCTTCTCTTTTTTATAAATGGACACATTTGAATGGGATTGATATCTCTGCCCCCGCAGCTTAAATCAACTACTGGCAGGCTTTGAATAATTGCAGTTAACTATACAAAAGAGACAAAATCAAAGCATCAAAATAGGGCTGCCTCCTTCAGGCAGCCCTTCAGCCGTTATGCAACTGCTTTATGTTCTTCGTCCTCGAATGTCAATGTTTTACCTGTCAAACCAAATAGAATCGTCAAAACAGGGGAAAGCAGACAAAAGATTGAAAACGGTAAATAGGATAATGTGGAAATTCCAAGGACGTTCGATATGAATACTCCGCACACACTCCAAGGAACCAGCGGATTGATGACAGTTCCGGCGTCTTCCAATACTCGTGATAAATTTTTTCTGGCCAATCCGACTTTTTGGAATGAAGATTGAAATGTCTCACCGGTCAATAAAATGGAAAGATACTGTTCCCCCACTAAAATATTGATGCCGATGGCCGTCAGCGCCGCTGAAGCGATCGTCCGCGAACTATGGGTAAAGAGATGCTCTACTCTATTTAAAAGCACCGGGATGATACCTAGCGTGAACAACAGGCCTCCCATACTCAAAGCGAGAATGACAAGAGAAATGGTAAACATCATACTATCAATTCCGCCTCTTGATAGTAGAGAATCGACTGCATCAATTCCTGTATGAGACACATACCCGTTAAATAAAATATTGAACAGCTCTTTGCCTCCTGCAGAATGATGAATGAATGACAGAACGATTGCCGATACGGAACTTAATGCAAGTGTCAGCAGGGCAGGCTTTTTGGCCACTGTCATGATCAATAGGATGACAATCGGAATGATGCTGTACCAATGGACAAGATCTGTTTTCAATAGCCCTTCTTGATAATGGTTGATCTTACTTAGGTCGGCCTCAGATATATCCGGTGAGAGAACCCCGAAGAAAAGCAGTGATAATATAAAAGCAGGTCCAGTCGTCCACATCATATTGCGGATATGCTCGAATAAATCCACTTTGATGATGGATGAGGCTAAATTCGTGGTATCTGACAACGGAGACATTTTATCACCGAAGAATGCCCCAGACACAATCGCACCAGCTGTGATTGCTTCTGAAAGCCCAAGAGCATTGGATATTCCAAGAAATGCGATGCCGATTGTGGCAATGGTCGTCAAGGAACTGCCGATGCATACCCCGACGATCGATGTCACGATGAATGCCAATGCGTAAAAGAACTTTGGTGTCACGATGCTGAATCCACTGTATATCAAAGTGGGGATCGTTCCGCTGATCATCCACGAACTGATCAAGATCCCAATAAAAAAGAAAAGATAAATGGCCGGCAACCCTGCTTTGGCCCCTTCTGCCATTCCCATTTCCAACTCTTTATAGGCAACCTTCTTTCCAAGTCCAAATAAGAACAGCATCATGATCGATATGAGAATGGGGATATGCGGAGCTGCCTCCAGCTTGATGATACTGAAGCCCATAATCAAAAGAATGGCAATAATGATGCCGACCGCTTCGGATAATTTTGGAGTATAAATCGATTTAATTCTGAACATATAGGACCCCCCTGAAATAAATAAGGCGATATCGCCGAAAATATCAGGGAAGAAGCGTTCCAACACAAAAAAGCTTCCTCCCCAATCATAGGGACGAAGAATTCTCCGCGGTACCACCCTATTTGACAGGCACTGCCAGTCCACTCAAAGTGATTCAACTCATAGCCAAGCGGTGTAATTCGTTTTATGACTGCCTGGATTTCCACCAACCATCCAGTCTCTTCCTGCTGCAATTCATATCACTACTATGTCCGCTAAAGTTGATTCGTTTTATTCTCAAACGCTTTTAAACTTAAACGCTTTTAATCGTTAAAGTATTTATAAATAATAATTTAACACGAAAATAAAATTAGTCAAGTATTTTATTCATTATGAAAGGCTGTTTTCGTAAAGATTGTTGTCAAAATCCTACTGCGTTTTTAACGTAAAAATAGCCTTTTAGTTCGTTGAATGAAATTTTTTCAGCTCTTTACTCCCTATTACGCGATCTTGAAGTTGAAACTTTGCTTAAACAATCCTACTTTATTAGCTAAAGCAACAAAGTATGAGGAAAGACCCTTATGAAAAATAAGACGCACCCTGTGTTATGGATGCCTCTGTTAGCATTTGAAATCAAATAAGATTTATTCAGCTTCAAGCAACTCTTTAACAATAGCTTGCATTCATTAATTTACCTTTATTAACAACGATTGTTTTAATATAGAACTTTCTTCAAAACGATTTCGTCAATGATTGGAATGCCGTTTTGAGCAACGAGTGGGATATTTGGTTTCATCTTCCTTGCTTCATTGACTGCATTCTCTTTAATTTCTATCAAACGGTACCCTCTTTTTTGATAGAAGGCAATCGCCCTAATATTGTCATTGGTAGTTATCAGGGAAATGTACTTCTTTCCTAATGTGAGAGCCAGTTGTTCAACTTCATATAATAATTTGCTTCCTATGCCCTTCCCTTCATTCCTGGCATCCAATGAAATGACTTCTAAATATTCCTGCCTTTCAAAATATGAGACAAGTCCAATTATATTTTCATCTAACATGCAGGCAAACCCAGGCAATGTGGAACATTGAAAAATCCCACTGGAAAGGACCATCTCCTCAGATCCCCAATGCTCGAAAAAGAATTCCTTGCGTTCTTCAACGGATATGATGGAAAGCGAAACAATCTTCATATTATTGTACCTCACACCAAAATGTGCCGGTCATTTTAGGGTGAAGCGACGGCTTTCCGATTAAATAGCCCTGCCCTAAGTGAATTCCTGCATCCCGGCAATAATACCATTCTTCCATTCTTTCAATTCCTTCAGCCAAAATGATAAACCCCAGTTTTTCAGCTAATTCAATCACTTCATTTAAAAAGTTTTGTTTCCTTCCATCCCTGTCACAGAACGAGATATACTCTCTATCAATCTTTACATAGTCAGGCTGAAGGCGTGAGAGCATGTCAATGGTTGCAAAGCCTGTCCCAACATCATCGAGCGCTACTTTCATCCCTTCCCTTTTATATCGATCGAGAACACTCTGCAAATGATGTACATCTTCAATTTTTTCAGTTTCCACCACTTCAAAAACTAAATCCTCAGGCTGAACCTTGTATTGCTCGACTATTTGGAATGTATGACGCAGGCAATATTCTGGATTATAAATCGTTGAGGGCAGGAAATTAATAAAGCTTTTAATCCCATCAGGAATGGATCCATGTCTTGTTTTAATAGCTGTTTCCCTGGCACGCTTATCAAGCAAGGAATGGAGGCCGGTACGATCTGCGAGCTGAAACAATTGGGATGGATTAATATTCGCCCCTTCATCTTCTGACCGTAAAAGGGACTCATATCCATAGATTCCGAGGTTTTGCATATCGACTATTGGCTGGAGATGGCTTACCATCCCACCATATTGAATGAACTCAATCATTTCTTTATTCCTTAAATACAGCAAGAATGTCTCGAAGGTAAACCACTTATTTGTTTCTTTCGTTCGGGATATTCCAACCTGCACCCCTTCAAACATATTGATTTTATTGCATGCTTCCATGATTGCAATTAACTCTTGAAACTGTTCAAAATGATAATAATATGTATTCATACTTTGTTGTAAAAAGCCTAAATTGCTCAATTCCTTCATTTGACGTCCATCATTCTCAGCCTTTTTAAGCAGAAAAAACCCTTGACTTAAAAAAGTAAAGGGTATTCCGCAATGGAAACAAGTAGTTTTCATTTTTTACCTCCAATTATTCAGATAAATCCATTGGGTTAATCAACTTGATAGTTGGATTTTTGTCTTGGAACCATCTTAGAGCAAAATCATTTTCAAATAAAAATAACTTTTTATCAAATCGATCTTTTACAAGCAAGCTTCTGGAATTGGATAGCGTGTCATCGATTTTCTCGTCCTCGAGCCAGCGTGCCACTTTTGAACCTAATGATTCCATGTTCACTTCTGAATTGTATTCATTTTTCAACCGGTGCTCAAAAACTTCGAATTGAAGCTGGCCAACTGCACCAAGAATATAATCCTCTGTATGGAGTGTTTTATATAATTGTATTGCTCCTTCTTGAACAAGCTGATGAATTCCTTTATGAAACTGCTTTTGTTTCATGACGTTCTTTGCTGTGACTTTAACGAAAAGCTCTGGTGTAAATTGAGGCAGTTTCTCAAACTGCATCGTTTTCTTCCCAGTTGTGATCGTATCCCCGATTTGGTAGGTGCCGGAGTCATACAACCCGATGATGTCCCCGCTGACCGCTGCATTTACAGTACTGCGGTCATCAGCTAAAAATTGAGTCGATTGGGATAGCTTCATCGATTTTCCTGTACGGGACAAAGTGACGTTCATCCCTCTTTCAAATTGGCCGGAGCAAATACGGATGAAGGCAATGCGATCCCTATGTGCAGGATTCATGTTCGCTTGGATTTTGAATACGAAACCGGAAAAATCAGTTGATGCAGGATCTACCATTCCATCATCGGTTTTCCTAGGCTGTGGAGATGGCGCGAATTGCAAATAGGTTTCCAAAAAGGTTTGCACGCCAAAGTTTGTCAATGCACTCCCAAAAAATACTGGAGATAGTGTTCCGTCCGCAATTCTTTCTCTTGAGAATTCATTTCCAGCTTCATTAAGCAAAAGGACTTCTTCCAATGCCTGCTCATAAATGGAAGATTCTTTCATTGGGTGATCGACGGCAAGCCCCCCATCCGCATCCAGCGGCAAGAAACGCTCAGATTCATCTGTCCTGAACTGCTCGATTCGATTGTAGAATCGGTCATAGATCCCTAGAAATTCTTTCCCCATGCCTATCGGCCAATTCATTGGATATGATTCGATGCCCAGTACTTCCTCCAGTTCTGCTAGAAGCTCCAGGGGCATTTTGCCTTGACGGTCCATTTTATTGATAAAGGTGAAGATGGGGATGCCTCTCATGCGGCACACTTTGAAAAGTTTGATGGTCTGGTCCTCGATCCCTTTTGCCGAATCGATGATCATGACAGCACTGTCAACGGCCATCAGTGTACGATATGTATCTTCACTGAAATCCTGATGTCCTGGAGTGTCAAGAATGTTGACACGATACCCATCGTATTCAAATTGCATAACTGAAGAAGTTACAGAAATCCCTCTCTGCTTTTCAATTTCCATCCAATCGGATGTCGCAAACTTTCCAGTCTTCTTCCCTTTTACGGTTCCTGCTGCCCGGATGGCGCCTCCAAATAGGAGCAGCTGCTCGGTTAAAGTTGTTTTCCCTGCATCCGGATGGGAAATAATGGCGAAAGTCTTTCGTGATTTTACTTCTTCTACAAATGATAATGTCATTGTTGTGTTCCTTTCTAACATAGGTTTCTATTCTTGTTTATCTCGCTCAAAACACCTATGATGCCCTTAGTCTTATAATATTGTTTGTATTTTCACTATTTTTAAAGGCTCTTTCTAAAAGTTTGCGGCTAATAAACAAAAGGTTGAGTCAGGCTGCAAACAACAAGCTTTTACATTTCCCGAGTCCATTGGAATATTCTATTGGATAAAACTTCTGATTCTTCTATTTTTGTCGAAAGCGAAGATTCCATTCTCTCAAGCAGAGCTGTTTTTTCTTCTTCATATGAAAATGTTGTGGACCATTCGAGTTGTGGCACTGCTACCATAAAGGATTCTTCCTTTTTGTTTTCATATATATATACTTTCGTCTCATGGCCATTCATAAAAGTTTTACGAATCTTCATCTTTATCTCCTTTAATAAGTGATTCATTTAGACGTTCTATCATTCCGATTACCATCATATCAAAATATACAGCCATTTGGACAGTGCACAAATTAAAAAAGCTTCTTACAATAAATGCAGGAAGCTCTCATTCAATTATGGAAAAAGGTATATTAATGTAAATTCCATTAATGATTCGATATATCTTTAACTGAGGGTTTCCATTTTTGTAAGACATGATCGCCATCTTCACCTGAGAATCCGGATGAAACTGGATGTCGGATTGAGAAGGGATGGGATTTGAATTTGGATGACTGTGATAAATGGCAAGAACCTCTTGTTCATAATGGGCTAGTTTATTGAAAACAATTTCAACGTGCTCTTGTCTGACATAAAAATTTTTATTGGTGTTGCTTTCATTTGGAAGAGCAAAGATGGACAAAATATGATCGTTCACCCCGCCGAGTATGCCGCATGCTTCTTTTGGAAGCTCCCTTTCTACAAAGTGAATGAGTTGATTATAAAGCTGTCTCGATAGCTTCATGAAAATTCCTACTTTACGTTTTCTTTTTCTTGAATAAGGAGAGGAAAGAAAAGGGATTTGATTGTGACTGATGGACGACCAGATCATTCTCTATTTTTTCCTGTTTCATTTCCTCCTTACTGATAGTCGGCAGCTCCTTGTTATCTATTTTGTTCTCAGGCTGGTTGTGGGAATTAACTTGATCCACAGATGGTGGTGCTTCCCCGTCCATGATTATCGCCTCGGATCTTGCTTCATTATGGAGGGTGGAATTGATGGATTTATTTATTTTTTTTTTTTAGCATATGCTGATTTCCATGTGATTGTTTATTATTTGATTTAGGTGCATAAATACTTTCCGCCCTCTGGATATCTCGAAATGAAAAGGAAGACGGTCTTGCTTGCTGTGAAGGTTCATAATATTGGGGTATTGGCTGGCTGGAAGAATAGTTTGGATATTGCTGCTGAGGCTGGGCATTTTGGGTATAAGGAAATTTCTTTTTCGGCTGCTGTGTTTGCGGTGGATAAGACGACTGGCTTTGTGATGCATATTGCGGTGGTGATGGCTGCTGATAAGATGTCTGGTTTTGGTTTCGGTTATCATATTGTTCGGATGCAGACTGCTGGTATGATTGCGGGGACTTAGGCTGCTCATATTGCACCGGCGCCTTCTCTACATATTCGTTTATTTCTTGATGATGGTGCTGTTCTTCCGCCTGAACGTTTTGCTCCAACAATATCTTCAATGCTTTTTGGATGTCACCAAGGATTGCATTATTGCTTTCAATCAAATTTTTCATCGGGTCAGCTGCAGGCTGTGACTTATTTGCTTCCACTGAGTGGGCAAGGACTTGAATTTTATTTGTCATGACGGAAAGCTGCTGCTGGATCCTGTCGACCATCCCTTTCAATTCATTGACTTCCTGCGACACTGCCTCGATCTCTTTTTCAAACTGTTGATTATTTTGATTCAGCTCATGAAAGAGCCTCTCGTTATCAAAGCTCATTTTGTTCAATCTCTCCTCTTTGAGACTAACCTGGCTGGTTAAATGCCGATTTGTTTTTTTCAGTTTCATATAATCATCCGTCAAATCGTTTTCCTTGTAATGTTGGACAAGCTTTTTATACTTTTTCAGCTCTTCATATAAATTTTTATACTCTGCGGACAATTGTTCGTTTCCCTGTTCCACTTTCGTCCCCCCTATTTAACTACAGGACTTTAACAATATATGTCGGCACACAGACAAGTGTGATGAACATACGCTAAGAAAAAGCAATCCCTTAATTTGTAAAGTTGGAAAAATGGCCTCGTGTCATAGGACAATAGCTTGTTTTCATCGAAAATATGCGCTTTCCCTAGTACACAAACATGCTATTTTTCATACTTTGAAACTGTAATAAAAAACTTTTGAAGGTGGTAGATTTTTTATGCAAGCACAGCCATTGCGCGGGGCTCAAGAGCTTTTGTGTATCAATGCAGAAAAAGTGTATGACTGGGTCATTCTTCAGTCAAGCGATTCAACAACCGTCACAGCAACCGGACTTGGATTGCCATCTGGATTCAATCCATGTGCCTCTGGAATTCTTGATCTAGAAGTCGCATGTATGTTGACAGATGCATCAGGAAATCCTGTTTCTTTATCAAATGGAGTGACATTTGAAGAAATCGGCGAACGTACTTCTCAGCAATTCGTCGTCGACGGAGCTCTTGTAACATTGCAAGACGTTTCTTGGGTCAAATCATTGTATGTGACCTTGGAATTCACTGGGGTATCAGGAGTGACTCCATTTGTTGTATCAAGTACTCCAATCTTATTCGAAATTCCTGAGTCTGCATTCTTGTGTGCTCCGGATGGAACTGACCTGTTGATCAGGTTGACTGATTTCTCCTGCCGTACTCGTGTAAACTGTACAGGTACAACTCTCGTCAGCGTTGATGTATTCATCAATCTTTGCCAAAGCGTTCAAACGTTTGCCAACGTCACAATCGAGCTTGAAGCAGAATTCTGTCAGCCGCGCGACATTATCAATGAACAATGTCCGTCTCCAATGATTCCGCCTCAATGCCCGGTGATCTTCCCGGCTAACGGACCAGCTGCCCGATAATAATCCTTTATTACCGTGCATACACTTTGAAGAGAGGGATTCCCTCTCTTCTTCTAATTTATATAGAATGTGGTGATATCATGAATGAAAATTCGGTGGTAGCCAAAATTCAGCAAATTAATGATCAAACCGATCATTACATAAAACAAATCCGCGAAGCCCATAAACTCTCTACCAAAGGTTCACACCTCTCTTTTGTCAGCTATTTCAGCCATTCATTGTCCGTTGCGGAAGAAAAAGGAGAAGATCATGTTCTGCTCGGCAATTATACCGTCAAAAATACAGGTACTGTCCCCATCCACTCGCCAGTTCTTTTCATTAGAATCCAATCTGACACAGAATTCTCATTTTCCGGAAAGTATAAACAAGGAAAGTCAACGGCAAATATTCAAATCCCATGGGAACGCCTCGAGGTGGAAGGATCTAATCCTTCCAGCGAATATTGGCTAAAGCCTTCCCGTGAAACCACTATTGGAGTAAATGAACAGGTCGTATTTCAGAATTTCCAGTTGAAATGGACCTACGAAAATCGGGCGCAGCTTCTTGTGGAAGGATTCACTTACAGCCAGGAGGTCAAGGAAGGAATCGCCTCATTGAACTCGATCTCGGTTCGGGGATAAATAGAAAAGGGGGGAGCTTCATTGGAAGAAAGTATGGAAAATCTGATTGAGAATGCAGTAAAGAAATATGTCCAAGATTACTTTCAGAATGAAGAAGGTGAAGGAAAGACGAATTTATATGAAGGCCAATCTGTCGTCCATGTCGACAATGGAAACCTTCCGATCGTTTTATTATATCTTTTCATGAATCAACAAAAACAATCATCGGCAGTCTCTATTCCCAAAACATCCAATCAGATGGAGATTGTCCAGGCACTCGATGAATTGATGAAGGATCAGAAAGAAAAGCTTGAAGGGCTTCTAAAAGAAATGCTCCCCTCAGATAAAAAAGGCTCCTAATCACCTTGGGAGCCTCTCTTTTTTAACAAAAGGAAATAGTCCTCTCGATTCTATTTGTCAATTTATCTGACTTTTTCTTAAAATACATATTGTTTGTGGTTAGAACGTTAGTCCGTTCCTTTCCGCTACAGGCACTTGCTTTCAGCGGGAGGGACGGGATCCTCCTCGGCTTCCTGCGGGGTCCACCGATTCCCTCTATTTCCCGCCGGAGTCAAGGCCTTCCGCTTCAATTCACTCAGCATTTCAAAATAAAACGTATATTGAAAGCCGGACAATCCCCCCTCAGTCTGGGCTGCGAGGAAGGCGAGCATCCTGCACCGGAAATTAACTTTGCACTTCCTATAAAGAATTGGATTAAACTTTACGAATAAAGCCTATTATTTAAGTAATTCAACTATTTCCTTTTCGAGTTTGGCCGGTTTTGTCTGTGGCGCGAATCTCCCCACCACTTTGCCTTCCTTGTCCACTAGAAATTTCGTGAAGTTCCACTTCACTTCCGAACCCATCATTCCTTTTTGCTCATTCGTCAAATACTTGAACAATGGATGGGCACTTTCCCCTTTTACATCTGTTTTGGCGAACATCGGGAAAGAAACGCCATAATTCACTTTGCAAAAATCCATGATCTCATCATTGCTGGAAAATTCCTGGTTCATGAATTGGTCGGAAGGGAAACCTAATATCTCCAATCCTTGATCGCTGTATTTTTCATAAAGCTCTTGCAGCCCTTCGAATTGTGGCGTAAACCCGCACTTGCTGGCAGTGTTTACGACAAGCAAAACCTTCCCCTTGTATTCGTCTAAAGAAACCTTCTCTCCATTTGGTTTATCTGCCATATAAGAATATATCTCCATTTATGAAAACCTCCGATTATTTCATTTTCATTATTTTACCTTATCCAAATTCAGATATGAAATAATAACTCTTTTCCGTAATCGGTTGTTTCTATTTGTGTATCCTTTATAATAGAAATGACGCTATATTTTAAAAAGAAGGTAATTGGATTGAAATATTTGAAACAGTGGAAAATCATTGGAGGAAGAACGGTCAAAACAGGAATAGCCGTTTTTTTTACATCATTAATATGTCATTTATTGAATTGGCCATCTGTATTTGCTGTGGTGACCTCGATTGTCACGATTGAACCGACTGCTTCGGATTCGATCCGCAAAGGGATGGTCCGATTTCCTGCATCGGCCATAGGAGCAGCATTTGCGATGGTCTTGACTTCCTATTTCGGGGACGAACCATTAACGTACGCATTTGCAGCTATATTTACAATTGCAATCTGCCATAGGTTGAAACTCCATGCCGGGATGGTGGTCGCCACGTTGACAGCGGTCGCTATGATCCCTGCAACACACGATCACTTTTTAATCAACTTCTTGGTAAGGTTGGGAACGACTACGATCGGATTGGTCGTTTCGACTGTCGTCAACCTATTCATCATGCCTCCTAACTATTCTAAAATTATTTTTAATAGTGTTCATAATCTATACATTCGCACAGGGAATATATTGGAACGGAGAATGATGGAAATTCTTCATCTTCAGCCTATTGAAAAGAGAACCAAGAACTTATTCATCGATTTGGTGAATGATTTGCGAAAGGCAGAAAAATTATGTGAATATCAAAGGGAAGAGTGGAAGTTTCATCGGAATTCGAAAGAGGAAATGAGGCAGCTGCATTATTTGCAGAAAAAGATCCACCTGCTCCGGCAAATCGTCTACCATTTAGGAAATATAATTTACATGCCATCCTCTTTGTATTGTTGGCCAGAAAACGAGAAAGAGAAAGTATTGACCGCGATTCAATCCTTGACGACAATCATCCAGGAACCGAGAGCGGAAATTACGGCTGAACACAATGAATTGATCAATGAGCTTGTCGGCACCTTCTGGGAGCAAAAAGGGCAAATTCCCACCGATCATTGTCATCATTTTTCACCTGAAACGGTGATTCTTTATGAATTGTTGTCCATTCATGATTTATTGGAAGAGCGGCGCCAGATTCAAGAATTCGAAATGCGCAGGCAAAAGGCGTTAGCTTCCCCAATTAGAGCGTAAAAAAAGAAGGTTTACAAGTTCACACTTGTAAGCCTTCTTTTTTATGCCGTTTCTCCCTTGTTCAACGCATTGTTCAATATGAATTTTTCGTTTTTCAAGGCAGCGCGATTTTTTCCTGATTTCTTTGCATAATAGAGAAGTTCATCAGCGCAAGTTATTACCTTTTCTGGTTCATCATGCTCTGCTATGGCTACGCCAAAGCTCATTGTGACGGACCATTGTTCAGTTGTAAAATGGGTCTCATTTAATTCCTTATTCAGTTCTCCAAAAAACTGAGGAAGTTCATCATTTGATTCAATGGGTAGAATGAAGGCAAATTCTTCACCGCCATAGCGGTATGCGCTTCCGTCATATTTAGGGAGAACATTCTTGAAAATCTTCCCGAGCGATTGAAGCACCTCATCCCCAATGAGATGTCCGTAGCTGTCATTTATTTTTTTAAACCCGTCGATGTCTCCTAATATAAGAATATATCTTTTACCGGACTTGTGGTAAAAACGGATTTCTTCCTGAAAGCAGCGATGGTTGTACAATTCTGTTAAATAGTCTTGATGAAGGAGGTTATTGATCAGCTCTTTCTCCCTTAAATGGACACGCTCCCTTAATACGATCATTGAACCAAATAGGCCGATCACCCAAAGAAAGACAATGGTAAACAAAAAATAACTTAAATCCACAAAGCTTACCGCATGAATATAAAAAATAAAGACGCCGAAGCCGAGTGAAATGAAAAAAGCTGAGATGAAGGCTCCTTTTGTCCTCCAATAAATCGTAGCATGAATGACAATGAGGTACGAAATTGGCAGCAAAGGGCTCTTTAATCCCCCTGTTAGCGCAAGAAGCCAAAAAAATGCGAGGTAATCGAAAACAATCCCGCATCTTGTGATATATGCAAAAATAAGGGAAGAATCCTTTGCTTTATAGAGAGCAAACTGGGTTATGGACATATATAGAATCCCTATCAGAAAGAGCGTCATAAAGCTATCTGTATGAAACCCGAGCTTCTCCGGAAATGGAGGTACGTAAAATAATACGAGTGATACAAGCAAAAAAAACCATCTTAAATAAGAAAATAGCTTTTCAGTTTCAAAATCATTTAAATAAAGACTGATTTTCATTTAATACCCTTCTTTTTTGCATGGATTGTATTTCTCAATAATAAATTCACCAATTTTCTCATTACCTTCGTTCAATTGGAGTACATCCATCATTTCAACCAGTTTCAACACTATTTCGGTTGGAAAAGACACTTCTTCAAATATGGAAATACAATTCTCACCTGTTTGACAGCAATTAATCTCTTTGCAGACAGGAAAAAGTTGAAGTTCACTGTCTGATGCTTGAGTCATCCACTTCATCAAAGCACTCCAACGAGTATGCATCGGCAAAAAGAATGATTTATATAATCCAGGTTCTTCAAGAAGGAATTCTACTTCTCTCTCACAAATCCCTCTAATTAGGAAATCTTTTTTCATCTCATTTCTATCTAGAAAAAATTGATCATTAGCCCATTTCAAAAAGAGGATTTGAAAAAATAATGCATTCGACTGGCAATCATATTTTGTACCTGAAAAAAAGTCTCTGTACAATGACTCGACCGTTTCCAACGAATCCATTGGTTCCCTCCTTCTATAAGCACGTGTTGGCTTATCTTTCGACGAGCGGAGACTTTACATATGCCAATAAGAGCTTTTCCGTATGATAAATGGAAGTTTCATGCGTTCGTTCAAAAGCATGGGATGCCTCAATGCCGGGACCGATCAATCCATGGATGATGTCGAATCCTGCCCGTATTGCCGCGGATGCATCCGATCCATAATACGGGTAAATATCGACTTTATATTCCACTTCATTCTCCTTTGCGATTTCAATAAGTTTTTTTCGCAGTCCATAATGATAGGGGCCGCTTGAATCCTTTGCACAAATGGAAACTGTATATTCGTCAGAGTTTTGACCGTCTCCCAGAGCTCCCATATCCACTGCTAAATATTCGACCGTTTCAGGGGTGATGTTTGAGTTTCCGCCATATCCGATTTCTTCATTATTTGAAATCAAGAAATGTGTTGTGACAGGCAGTTCGATGTTTTCCATTACGATATGGCGTATAAGTTCCAAAAGAATGCCTACACTCGCTTTATCATCCAGATGGCGTGATTTGATGAACCCACTCTCCGTCACCTGAACCCTTGGATCGAATGAGACAAAATCACCTTCCTGTATGCCCAATCTCCTTACTTCATCAGCGCTGGATACTTTTTCATCGATCCTGACTTCAATATTTTCATCGTTGCGAGGGGCATCACCCGCATTTTTATAAACGTGGACAGAGGTTTGATGCATCAATATGGTTCCGGTAAAGATCTTCCCTTCGTGCGTCTGTATCTCACAATATTCCCCTTCCACCGAATTCCAGCGAAAACCACCGATCATAGATAACTTCAATCTTCCTGAAGGTGTGATGCTTTTCACCATGGCTCCAAGTGTATCTACATGAGCGGTCAACATCCGGTGCCGGTTATCATCTTGACCGGGCAGCGTGATGAGCAGACCGCCCTTTCGATTCCTCTTCATTTCAATGGATAAATCCGACAAAGAATTTTCTACAAATGAAATGATTTTCTCGGTATTGCCTGAAGGACTTGGAATCGATACAAGTTTTTTTATCATGTCAATCGTATTACTGCTGTTTGGATATGTATTCATGATATGCCTTCCCCCTTGTTTTTTAGTTCTATTATATCATCAATGCTCATCTTTAGGATGTTTTGCCTCTCTTGGCAATTTGTCTTAAAATATATACTTGGTACATAAAGGCTTATGACCCCAATATGGGTAACAATAAATATTATATTATTCATTAAAACATCGCTCACCATTCTGGGGGACATCGATATCATAAGCGATTATGAGAAAAGGAGGCGTTGTATGGCTCAGCATATATTCCATTTAAAAGCGGAATGGCCTGGCGGCAGGAATAGCGTTGGAAAAATCGAAACCGGTGAATTGAAAACAAGCGTTTCCATACCACCTGAAATGGATGGTCCGGGAGTGGGGACCAATCCGGATGAGATGCTCCTCGGTGCTGCTGCAACCTGCTATATCATCACCCTGGCTGCTATGCTTGAACGCAGCAGAATCGAAGTTATTCAAAATTTGAAAATGACCACTGAAGGAACAGTTGAAGTTAAAAATGGGATCATCACCTATAAGAATATCTCTCATATGCCCATCATAACCGTTCACAAGAACTCCACAGAAACAACAATCTCCAAAATTAAAAGGCTTGTGCATAAAGCTGAAGACAGCTGCATGATCTCAAGAGCAGTCAGAGGAAATGTGGAAATTCAAGTCAACGAAACGATTGAAATGATTTGATTATCAAAGAAGCTGATTCATCATGGAATCAGCTTCTTTAAAATTTTTTCATGTGTTTCGGTTAAGTCTTTTGCGATTTCCATGGCATATTCGAAGCATTTCATAACATATTGCTCGATTGCATCCACCATTTCACTTTTTTGAAGATGAAAACGGTCGATCTCTTTGGCACTCTGCATTTTATTTGTAAACACCTCATAACCTAAAGCATTGACTTTAGTGATAAAAACTCGATAAAATTCATTTTTGTTCATTTCCTGTAAGAGTTGGTTCGTTTTATTTAGCCAAGTATTGATTTTTTGAATAGATTTACGCTGAGAAATCATAGATTTATTTTTTTCCAGATTTTTTGTGAAGTCTTTTTCCAAATCTAAGAATTCATTCATTTTCTTTTCCATCTGCTCCATTTGCTTGATCAACGTTTCCTTATCATAAGGAATCCCATCCTTTATCCTCCAGTCTGTATCATCAATTCTTTTCATCAGACGATTTTCCATTAAATGATCCAATGCAATAAAGTCAGTACCTTTAATATTGGCTCCGCCTTTTGTGGTATTGATTGTTTCTACATTGAATTTTTCAATATACTCCTCCAGTAAAATCCTCATTTCATGAAAGGTGGGATCCGTGGTGATCCAATTCCCTTCTACATCTTCGACCAACATCTTTCCCTGAGCCATTTCCTCATCGGTCAGTTTTGTATCACGCCATTCGTATGAGATCCCTTCGGCATAGTATTGCCCTTTTCGAAAAGCTAAATTTTGCCCGACTAAAATGATCGGGCTGCACCCCAGCCTTGCCAGCGTTTCATAGGTGAAAATGGCGATCGAATAAGCATCATTGACTACATCCGGTTTTCTTCCCCCCTCTTTGATCAAGTAGGATTGTGAAACGACATCTTGTGAAGTTATCACATGATATTTCTCGCCTGGGTATTGTTCAAGTGAATCCCTGTATATACTCGTTCCATAGATGATCGGGATGGTCGAAATGTTATTTTTGACAATTTCCTCAAAAACATGGACATTTGCCCGCTGCGGCTCAAATGAACATACAGCATCCGGATAAATCTCATTTTGTACAAGCGCGCGGTTGGCAGATCCAACCGCAAAGATATACGCTAGTTTCTTTTCCTTGATGCTGCGAAGATTTTCCAGCTCATCTTGCAGCGAAGGACCCGCTGAAACGATGATGGCAGGCTTATTTTGAAAATGGCGTTTTTTATCCAGGATGGCTTCTGTATCAATCGTTGTGGGGAAGTTTCCTATTGAATTTTTGATCCAATTCAACTGATTGATTCCTAGGGTCGATAAATTAATTCCTTTTTTATTGAACGAGTTCTTTAAGCATTGAATAAATCCAGAATAATCATCTGGAAATTTCTTCTCATAGCTCGGCAGCGGGATCACCAGGACCCTTCCCCCTATCACCCTTGCGACTTCATCGGTTATTATCGATATATCCTCTCCTATTGGAAGGAAAACGCCTTTAAGGTGCTTGTTTAGAAACGGTGATACACTCCGGTTATTCAGAAGGAGATAAAAAACCTCTTCAAAAGGCTCAAAAATCGTAAACTCATTGTTGGGGAACATCCTTAAAAATTCTTCTATATGATAGCCCATGCCCATTCCCCAAAATATAACATGTGTTTCTTCATTTATTTTAGCTGATTGTTCCTCGATGATATTTTGCGCCTCTTCTCTCATGGCTTCAAATCTATGGATATACCATTGCTCGGATGCGTACCTACATACGATGTTTTTCTCGTTTTCAACAGACCAAGCCATTTCAAATTTCCCAAGCGGCTCAAATTCGAACATATGATCAACTAATGCAGGATTACAAAAATGTGTAAGAAGAATTAAGTTCTCTTGAAACATCATTCAATCCACATCTCCCCATATTCCATAATTTCACTTTAACAATATTCATATGTTCGATTTTATGAATGGAATTTTTGAAACATGAAAACTCCAAAAATAAAGTACGAGACCACTGCTTTTCCAAACGTTCTAAATACATCAGCAGTTTTGTATAACATATATAAGGGAAATTCCATTACTTCTTATAGGGGGAGCTATGTTTAAAAACAAGCGGATTTTAATTACAGGAGGTACAGGGTCTATTGGCAGCGAGATTGTCAGGCAAGTACTCGAAAAATCCCCAGAAGTGATCAGGATATACAGCAGGGATGAATCCAAGCACTTCCAATTGCAGCAGGAATTTGCCAATCATGAAAATATCCGGTTTCTTGTCGGGGATGTAAGGGATAAAGACCGCCTCGCCTATGCGACTAAAGAAGTTGACATCATTTTTCATGCGGCTGCGTTAAAACATGTTCCATCCTGCGAGTTCAATCCATTTGAAGCTGTGAAAACAAACGTTCTAGGAACACAAAATGTGATTGAAGCAGCCATCGCCAATAAAGTTCAGCGAGTGGTCTCAATATCCACTGATAAAGTGGTCAACCCAGTCAATACGATGGGGGCCACCAAACTATTATCAGAAAAAATCCTAATGGCTGCTGAATTATATAAAGGCAATTCACCAACTAAATTTTCATGTGTGCGATTCGGCAATGTGATGGGATCACGCGGTTCGGTCATACCTCTATTCAAAGCGCAGATTCAAAAAGGGCTGCCCATAACATTGACACATCAAAATATGACCCGCTTCATGATGACAATAAAAGACGCAGCCACCCTTGTGCTTCAGGCAGCTGAAAAAGGTATTGGCGGAGAAACATTTGTCCTAAAAATGCCGATCATCAACATTCATGATTTAGCTGAAATTCTACTTGAAGAGCACCTTTCAAATCATAGGAAGCATATCCATCCGGGCATCGTCGAAATTGGCATCCGGCCGGGAGAGAAGCTTCACGAAGAACTTATGACATTGGAAGAGTCCGAACGTGCCTATGAGAGCAGCAGCATGTATATGATTTTACCAATCGGGCCAATGAGAAAGGAGATTCCCCCTGACTTTAAAAAAGCGAAAAGAAGAGCATATGTATCAAGTAAATCTGCTGCCATGAGCAAAGAAGACATTCGCAGCCTTCTTAGCCTAAAAGGATTTCTTGATTGAGGTGAAACATGAAAACGATAGCGATCATCCCTGCCCGCGGAGGCTCTAAAGGACTGGTAGGGAAAAACCTATTATCATTGAACGGAAAGCCATTGATAGCCTATACCATTGAAAGTGCAATCAGAGCTGATATATTCGATCAGATCATCGTGACGACAGATAGTGTGGACATTCGCAGGACTGCAAATCAATATGGTGCCTCCACTCCTTTCCTTCGTCCGGAAAGGCTGGCAACCGATACCGCTTCGACCATCGAAGTAGTGCAGCATGCAGTAGATGAATATTTTTCAGGGGCGCAGCATCCATTCGAAAAGATATGTGTAATCCTTCTTCAGCCCACCTCTCCCCTTCGGACCAGCGATCACATAAAAGAGGCTTTTTCTTTATATATCGAAAACAAAGGCGTTCCTGTCTTGAGTGTGTGTGAAGCGTACACCCATCCACTGTTGCTGATGAAGGTTGAGAATAATCGGATAATGAAATACAGCCCTCATTCATCAATCAATCGTCGTCAAGATTTCCCACCATTGTACCAGTTGAACGGGGCCATTTATATTTCTGACTCCAGCTTGATTTCGCAAGGATATCTCTACAAAGACTTAGCAATCCCTTTCTTTATGAAAAAGGAAGATTCGATCGACATCGATGATGAGCTGGATTTCCAACTTGCCTCTTATGTTTTAACCAAACGGAGTGATCAACATGTTTAAGATAGGTAATCGACTCATCTCCAAAGAATCACCTGTCTATGTGATTGCCGAGATCGGGGTAAATCATAACGGATCGGTGGAAATGGCTGAGAAGTTGATTAAAGCCGCACACTCAGCCGGGGCTGATGCAGTGAAATTCCAAACTTTCAAAAGCAATAAACTGGTCAGTAAACATGCCAAAAAAGCATCCTATCAACTGCGTGATCCTTCACCTGGTTCGTCGCAGCATGCAATGCTGACAAAATTGGAGCTTGATGATGACCAATTCATCCGTTTAAAAAAACATTGTGATTCCCATGGGATTGAATTCCTTTCCACTCCTTTTGACAGTGATAGTGCTGATTTTTTATATAAGACGGGGGTCAAGGCATTTAAGATCGGATCGGGTGACCTGACTAACATCCCTTTATTAAAAGAAATAAGCACCTATGGAATTCCCATCATCTTATCAACAGGGATGGCGAACCTTGCCGAAATTGAAGATGCGGTTCTAGCGATCGAAAATAGTCCCATCGCTCTTTTACACTGTACTTCAGCTTATCCTGCCCCCATGGATGAATTGAATCTATTGGCAATCCCTGCTTTGCAATCGGCATTTCACCTGCCAGTCGGATATTCCGACCATTCAGATGGCTGTGAAGCGGCGATTGCCTGTGTTGCATTAGGTGCACAAATCATTGAAAAGCATATTACATTGGATCGATGCTTACCTGGCCCCGACCATATGGCATCACTTCCTCCAAAAGAATTTGAATCATATGTTAAATCGATTCGAACCATTACAAAAAGTTTAGGCAGCGGACGAAAACAATGTACGAGTGCAGAATCAGAAATCCGGGATATCGCGAGAAAAAGCTTAACAACTTCAGTCAGTATCTCGAAGGGGCAGATCCTTTCTAAAGAACATCTTGTCTGCAAACGGCCGGGTACCGGAATTCCGCCAAAATACCTTTCCAAAATAATTGGGAAAGAAGCAAAAATGGATTTTCATGAAGATCAAACACTCTCTTGGGATGACATATTATGACCAGAAAAATCACAAAAATCTGTGTGGTTACAGGTACACGGGCAGATTATGGAATCTATATCCCCCTTTTGGAAAAATTGCAGATCCACCATCGATTTGAACTGTCCATTTTGGCAGCAGGCATGCACCTGTCCCCTGCCCACGGGCACACAATAAATGAAATAAAAAGGGATGGATTCAAT
The DNA here is from genome assembly GCF_003668575.1 of Falsibacillus albus. NCBI lineage: Bacteria > Bacillati > Bacillota > Bacilli > Caryophanales > Bacillaceae > Falsibacillus > Falsibacillus albus. Next base: position 82,512 of record NZ_RCVZ01000002.1, read on the forward strand.
ATAACCGGGAAGGTTGATACGATCCTGATCAATCATACAGAGGGAAATATGGCAAAATCCATCGGTATGGGGATCCTTGGGATGACACAGCATTTTGAAACACAACCTCCAGATCTTGTTATCATTTTGGGTGACCGTGGAGAAATGCTTGCCGCTGCCATCGCTGCTGCTCACCTTAATATCCCGGTTGCACATTTGCATGGAGGGGAAATATCCGGGTCCATCGATGAGAGTGTCAGGCATGCCATAACAAAACTTTCACATATTCATTTCCCCGCCACCAGCCAAAGTGCGGCAAGAATACAGAAATTGGGGGAGGATCCCTGGAGGATATTTAATGTGGGCTCTTTGCGGGTTGAACAGATTTTATCCGGCAATCTCCCCCTTTTTGAAACAGTCACTGAAAAATATTCACTTCCAATAACACCCAAACAATTCATTCTATATATATTTCATCCTGTTTCGTTTGAATGCGGCTCCATTCAAATGCAGGCAAGCTTGACATTAAAGAAAATACTAGCAAAGAATCTACCTGTCATTTGCATATTGCCGAATACGGATGCCGGTGCCGACGAAGTCATGATGGCTTATCAAAACATTTCACATGATAATCAGGTTTTTTATATTAAAAATTTTCAACAAGCGGACTACTTGACCATTTTACAAAATGCTCGCTGTTTGATCGGCAATTCTTCTTCGGGAATCATCGAAGCGGCTTCCTTTCATGTGCCCGTCTTGAATGTGGGAAGCAGACAGCAAGGCAGGGAACGGTCTGGAAATGTTATCGATGTAACGCCGGATCCTGCTGACATTGAAAGTGGGATCGATTTGTTATTTAGTGCGGATTTTCAGAAAAAAGTCAATGAAGTTAGAAATGTATACGGTGCCGGGAAAACAACTGAAAAAATCATCAATACGCTTGAAAACATTGAAATCACCCCACAATTAACATCAAAGAGGATTTCTTACTAAGCGAGGTGTGGAACATTTACGCTTTAATAGGAGCTGGCGGGCACGGAAAGGTCATTTTGGATATGTTAATCAGGAACAAAGAAGATGTCTTGGGATTTGTGGACGATTTTTCGGTTCAGCCCTCCTTAAAGGGATTTCCTCTCCTCGGAACTCTAAAGGATATCCCTGAACTGATGAGTAGGAATCCCGCCCTTAAATTCATCATTTCAGTAGGAGATAATTTCACAAGGAAAGAAATATCCATTCAGCTCGAACCACTTTCGGTGAAATATGGGACCGCTGTCCATCCTACCGCTCATATCGGATCTGGTGCCGCAATCGGGGAGGGCACGGTCGTCATGCCTTATGCAGTCATCAACACAGATGCTGTTGTCGGAAGCCATTGCATCGTCAATACCCACTGTGTGATCGAGCATGACTGTAGGATTGACTCTTTTGTCCATGCAGCGCCTCAGACTGTTTTAACTGGCAATATCGGGGTACAGGAGGGAGTTCTGATTGGCGCTGGAGCGAGCATCATTCCGGGTGTGACAATTGGAAAATGGTCGATCATCGGGGCAGGCTCGACTGTCATAAAGGACATTCCCCCTTATTCGAATGCTCTCGGTTCCCCTGCAAAAATATCTACAAGGAAAGGCGGCTTCGATATTGATGGCGTATGATCGCATATACCTTTCTCCCCCTCATATGAGTGGAGATGAACAACAGTTTATTTCAGAAGCCTTCAGGACGAATTGGATTGCTCCATTAGGCAACAACGTCGATCAATTCGAAAAGGAAATATCAACATATGTCGACTCAGACTGTTCCCTTGCTTTAAGCTCCGGAACTGCTGCTATCCATCTGGCACTCAGGCTGTTGAATATTGAACGCAATGATATCGTGCTATGTTCAGCCTTGACTTTCATAGCAAGTGCAAATCCCATTTTGTATGAAGGGGCAATTCCAGTTTTTATCGACTCTGAGCCCGAAACATGGAACATGTCCCCGAGAGCATTGGAACGCGCCATTGAGCATTACAGAAGAATCGGAGTTCTGCCTAAAGCTGTCATCGTTGTGAACTTATATGGGCAAAGTGCTGACTACAATGAAATCTTGGAGATTTGCTGCCGTTATGGGGTGCCAATTATCGAGGATGCTGCAGAATCTCTCGGTTCGATGTACCATGGAAAGAAAAGCGGGACATTTGGAAAGTTTGGCGTCTTCTCTTTTAATGGCAATAAAATCATTACTACTTCTGGGGGTGGAATGCTCGTTTCTGATGATCATGACCTCATCGAAAAGGGGCGATTCTTATCTACACAGGCCAGGGACAAAGCTCTCCATTATGAACATAGCCAGATCGGCTACAATTACAGGTTAAGCAATGTCTTGGCTGGAATTGGACGGGGGCAGCTTCTCCACATTGAAGAAAGGGTAAGGAAAAGAAGAGAAATTTTCAAGAAATATAAGCATGCCCTAGGATCTATAGAAGGCATCGCCTTTATGCCAGAACCTGAGCATTCAAGATCCAATCGATGGCTCACAGCCATCCTCTTGGATCCGTCAGTTCTTTCTACCACTCCCATCGAGCTGATCGACGGCATGGAAAATTTCAATATCGAGGCACGTCCAATTTGGAAGCCGCTTCACCTTCAGCCAATATTTAAAAATAATCATTACTTTCCTCATGAAGAGGAACAAAGTGTATCCGCTCATCTTTTCAATACCGGTTTGTGCCTCCCATCAGGCTCATCGTTAACCCCCGTCGACCAGGATAGAATCATTGCAGCGATCAAAGATGTCCTTTCAAAAAAAATTCTTAAATGACTTAACTCATTTCTTATCATGAAATGAGTTTTTTTATGTAATCGGCACTAAATAAAACAGGTGCTCAAGAACTGTTCACAACATGCATAATTACAACAAAAAATAGATGTTTATTCACCAGAAACTTTCCTTCTCTAATCAACTAAATTGTGGGAATTGCGATTAACTCTCTGAATTGGGACAATTGTTTTAAGATTATTACTTCTCCGTTATTTATTGATTATAAATTTTGTGTCAATTATAATTTGTAACTGTGTTAAAAAATTTCAGACATCAGGAGTGGTTTTGTGGAAGAAACATTGCAAAAAGACACGAAAAAACACCCCAAAGGGCTTTATCTTCTCTTCTTCACAGAATTATGGGAACGATACAGCTACTACGGAATGAGATCATTATTGGTTCTGTATCTAACGGTAGCCTATGTGAGCGGCGGCTTGGGGATCGATGATGCCACTGCCTTAAGAATCTATGGACTATACACAGGATTAGTGTATTTCACTCCACTGATCGGAGGCTATCTCACTGACAGATTCATCGGACTCCAAAGAGCGATTACAATTGGTGGAATCACGATGGCATGCGGGGACTTTACCGTATTCGCCACACATTCGACTACAGGATTGTATGCCGGATTGCTTCTCTTAATTATTGGAAACGGTTTCTTTAAACCGAATATCTCTACATTGGTAGGGGAGCTATATCCGAAGAACGATAAACGAAAAGATGCAGCCTTTACGATTTTCTACATGGGAATCAACTTAGGTGCACTATTTGCTCCATTAGTAGCCGGATACCTTGCTGAAACACTTTTCTTTGGAAAAGATGCAAGCGGTGTTGAGCATTGGGGATTCAAATGGGCATTCCTTGCTTCATCGATGGGGATGGTCATCGGTCAAATCATCTATAGTACTCTAGGAAGTAAATACCTCGGTGATATCGGAAAGAAACCATTGCGTCAAGGTCAATCCATCGACAGTAAAGCTCCAAGTCAACCTCTTACTCCAGGCGAAAAGAAAAGAACATGGGCAATCATCATCATTACATGTTTTGTGGTATTTTTCTGGGCAGGATTTGAACAAGCCGGAAGCTCATTCACACTTTATACTGAAAAATTCGTTGATAGAACGGTATTTGGATTTAAAGTTCCAGTAGCATGGTTCCAATCCATCAACCCTATATTCATCATCATTTTAGCTCCAATCCTATCCGCTCTTTGGACAAAACTTGCCAACTCCAAAAGCGGCGACCTTAAAATGACGACAAAAATGGGTATTGGAATGATCTTATTGGGAGTCGGATTCCTGGCGTTGATCCCAGCGGTCCTTCAAACAGGAAGCGATGAATCAAACATCCCGATGAAAGCAAACATGCTTTTCATTATCTTTACTTACTTCCTTCATACATTGGGTGAATTATTCCTATCCCCTGTCGGATTGTCCCTTGTAAGTAAAGTGTCCCCTGTAAAGCTTGCTTCACTCTTAATGGGAGTTTGGCTATTCTCCAGCTCCGTCGCGAACTTTGTTGCGGGTGAATTAGCTGCTTTGACAGAATCATTAGGTTATATGGAAATATTCTTGGTAATCGGTGCTGCAGCCATCATACTTGGATTGGTCTTGTTGAGCATCTCAAGAAAGCTTGTAGACATGATGAGCAGTACTTGATATCCTATATGACACTAAAAACCAGCCTTTTTTACAGGCTGGTTTTTTTTATGTTAAGCTTCGCGGTTGATTTCCGTAAAACAGATTTAATAGTACTAATATCAACACTAAGCTTTAACACAGGATTTTTTCACGCTCATCACGAAGAAGAATGCCTGGCGAATTTAATCGAACGTCCGCTAATATCTCCTCGCTTCGCTGCGGGGTCTCACCTGGCCCGCTGTTCCCTCCTTAGTCTCGCACCTTCCGCTCCAATCAACATCATATGATGAGAGGTATTAAAGAAAACCTGTTAAAAGCAACAATCTTTAAGAAAATACCCTATCATTATAAGAAAATTTCTTTTTTTTATACTCACATAATTAAAAGTATGTTAGAATAAAGTTGTAATTGAGAAGGTTTATCATTCTCATTTGATTTCAATAAAAAAATGGAGATTTGCATATGAACCTTACAACGTTAAAAAAAGGACAAATCGGTGTCATAAAAGATATTTCAAATACAACTAAAATACTCCAGGATCGCTTATTACATATCGGTGTCTGTGAAGGCTGCCCGATAAAATTGGAACGAACCCTGCCATTTGGAGGCCCTTGCATGATTGAGTGCGGAGGTCAGCTGATTGGCATTCGCCGGAAGGATGCCGAATTTATCAAGGTGGAATCAGATTCATGCAAACAGCTCTGATCGGAAACCCGAACACGGGAAAGACTTCTCTATTTAATACACTGACGAATTCCTATGAATATGTAGGGAACTGGAGCGGAGTGACTGTCGAGAAGAAAATCGGCATCCTTTCAAAAACCAACGGCGAATTGATTGATTTACCTGGAGTTTATTCATTGCAGCCTTTATCGAAGGATGAATCTGTCGTCATCAATTTTTTATTGAATGAGCCATTTACCAATATCCTAAACATTGTAGATGCCTCCCAATTGGAACGTAATTTGCAGCTGACACTTACTTTGCTGGAGTTCGGAAAACCTGTCCATATTGGACTCAATATGATGGATGTTGCAAAAAAACGGGGAATTCACATCAATGTAAATAAACTAAGTTCTCTTTTAGGTGCTACCGTTACACCGATCATTGCCAGGACTGGCAAAGGATGTTTAGAGATGCAGAAAGTTCTATTGGATTCGACTGAAAAACAGCCGCCGCTGCATATCGATTATGGTCCTGAAATTGAAGGATTGATAGCTGAGTTACAAAGCACTTTTCCAATGGATATCTCCTTCCCTTCCAGATGGTTGTCACTTCAGCTTCTTGAAGGAAATGAACAGGCTTTTCATTTTTGCAGAGATTGGATTTCTGACGAGCAATTAAGGAGACAAATAGAATCAGTTGAAGCAAACCTTTCTTTTGGTTCAGTAAAAAGAAATATTTTCCATACAAGAAAGCAATGGATCGATTCTGTTTTGGATGAAGTCATGGAACAGGATAAGATTGTTCAGGAAACGGGCACAGCTAAAATTGACCGCATTCTCACCAATCGATGGCTGGGGATTCCAATTTTCCTTTTATTTATGTACATTATGTTCATGGTGACATTTGATTGGCTTGGAACTCGTTTGTCGGACGCATTGGATGCCTTTTTCTCGGGGCCGTTGACTTCTGTGATCATGTACATGCTGGATGCCATCCATGCAAATGGCTTTATCAAGGATTTAATTACTCAAGGAATTATTGCCGGTGTCGGCGGGGTATTAGTGTTCGTACCTCAAATATTCATCCTATTCTTTTTCATTTCATTCCTTGAAGATTCTGGATACATGGCAAGGGCTGCCCTCGTAATGGATAGACTCATGGAAAGGGTGGGGTTGAACGGAAAAGCGTTTATTCCGATGATCATTGGATTCGGATGCAATGTGCCAGGCGTCATGGCAGCAAGAACCATTGAACAGCCGAAAGAACGTCTCCTGACCGTTCTATTGACACCACTTATGTCATGTTCGGCGCGACTGCCGGTCTATGCGCTGTTCGCAGGGGCGTTCTTTACAAGCCATCAATCCCTCGTAGTATTCTCGTTGTATGTACTTGGGATTGCTGTTGCACTCTTATTGGCCAGCATCTTTTCAAAGACCATCTTAAAGAATGAAGCATCATTGTTTGTTGTGGAGCTTCCTCCTTATCGCATTCCACATGGCAGGACGTTATGGAGAAGCACTTGGGAAAAAGGAAAAGGCTTTGTCCGCAAAGCAGGCACATTCATATTTGGGGGCTCTGTATTTATTTGGCTTCTATCCTATATGGGTCCTGATGGAATTAACGTCCCAATGGATGACAGCTTTCTTGCCATGATTGGAGGAGTGCTTGCGCCACTTCTTGCACCGTTGGGATTCGCTTCATGGCAGGCAGGTGCTTCACTTCTGACAGGTTTCCTTGCTAAGGAAGTGGTAGTGTCAACGATGAATATCATTTATCATACGCCTGATACAGGAAGCCTTCAAGGTATTTTGGCCGATCACTATACGGCATTGAGCTCCTACAGTTTCATGGTGTTCATCCTATTATATGTGCCATGCGTAGCAACAGTCGCAGCGATTAAAAATGAAGCAGGTTCAAGGAAGTGGACATTGTTTTCCATTGGATATGCCTTGCTCATTGCTTATCTCTTATCCTTTGCCATCTACCAAATAGGCAAGCTGGTAATATAGTACAAGGAGGGAACTGACATGATAGCAAGCATCATCATCGGTCTGCTGGTCTTCGGATATGCCGGCTTTACCTTATATAAGTTCTTCAAGAAAAGCAAACAGGGGGTTTGCGCCACTTGTGCACTTAAAAAAAGCTGTGAATCAAAATGCGAAACTTTCTTAAGTGAATCACAGGAGTTTTCCTTGCATAAAGAAGCGAAATAAATGGTTTAGGCTGTCGAGAATATATCCCGACAGCCTTTTTTTATATTTTATATAAGCATAGGAGAAAGAGTGAGACCTCAAAATAAATTTTTAAAGAAAGCGATTATTTTCCCAAAAAAAGTTGCTGAATCTTTACTCTCATTCTTATTGACTGTCCTGGCTGATAATAATTTTGGTGAATCGGTTTGCTCAGTAGAAACGATGTTAGTATATGAAGTCTGTTTCGGTGTTTCAGATGCAGCATTTTGTTCTATTGGTTTATCGAACACAAGCACATAAGTTTTTCGGTCGTCCCCTTTTGTTGCTAATACAGAAACCACCGTCCTGTTTCCCGTTAACTGAATTGTATGATCTGTTTTACCTTCGTATAAAACAGATGCACCGCTGTATTTAGGCACAGGATTTATGGTTATTGAAGTCATCCCTTTCGGAACGGCAATATGATACGTGTATTCATCACTCGTAAATCCAGAATCCCATGTACCATCAGAAACAGTCAGCGATGAAAGGACAGCTGTACTGACCTTCACGGTCGAATCTGCTGCAGTTCCAGCCTGTTGGTTTGAACTTTGATTACCTTGAGATGATCTTTGGGAAGTGGACCCTCTGGAACTTCTAAAAGCCCCCTGCGCCTTAGAACTATCGGACGAATGGGAAGTAGTTCCCTGTTTACTTGAATTCTTGTCATCCTGCTTATTCTGAGAAGGGTCTTTTGGCGGATTTGTACTTCCCTCAGGATTCTTATCAGCTCTGATCATATGAATCGTATAGGTCTTTTCATCCCCGTTTTCAGCAATTACGTTTAATGAAAAGTCCATTTTGCCAACAGGAAGCTGCACCGTTGTCCCAGCATCCTCCAACAAAGTGTTGTTAACTTTGATTATAGAAGTTTCAACATCTTTTTCAGCAGACAATGTCAGTGCAGCAACTTCATTATCCACTTGAATGTTGTAATCAGTCACAGCAGGATCGAATCCGGGGGACAACTCCCCTTTTGAGATTGTAATTGCTTTAAGCTTGTTATCACTATTTTGTTTTCTTGTCACAGTCAGAGTATATATACTCTTAGGATCAGTACCGTCATCCACTGTAATCATGAATTTATTCTCACCTGTCACCAATGGATATGTATGAGAATCATCGTCTTCTGGATTTAAGCCTTCTATCGTAATGATGGCGTTTGAGTTTTCACTTTCAGCAGTGATTTTTATAGTTTGAATGTCGTTTTCTACTGTCGCAGTATAGTCAAATAGGTCAGGCGCCAATGTTTCATCAAGTTGTATCCCCTCTACTTCCAACTTGGACAACAAATTGTTGTTTTGCACTTGTTCTTCTTTTGTTTGACCATCACTCGGACTTTGATCACCCTCAGCAAAAGCAGCCAGACTTGTTGAATATATGCTTATAGATATGATTGATACTACAGCCATTAGCTTAATCCCATTACGATTTAACCTTTTCCCCACCATCTACAATCCTCCTTAATATTCTTTTAAGACCAAATTAGGAATACTTTATCATTTAATGCTTAAAATACTCTTAAGTTTTTTAAAACGGATTGTAGATGGATGCGAAGTTTCTATGAAAATATAAAAAGGTCTCAATCCTATAAGGATTGAGACCTTTTTCAGTATGATCTGAGAGGGATTCGAACCCCCGACCCCTTCCCTGTCAAGGAAGTATTCTCCCGCTGAACTATCAGATCGTGTTAGCTACAAATTCTATTATAATCATTTTTCAGCCAATGTCAACGGATTTTAATATATTTTTTAAAATATGTTTTTCTTTGTTTATACACACCACATTAGTGGTAAAAAATTACCATTATGATTAAGGAGGTATTATGAATGAGCAATCATTTGGGAAAAGTTGAAGAGAAACTGAAGCATGTCGATGGTGAAGAAAAAGAGCAAATACTCCAATCCTTCGATGATTTCAAACAATACTTAGCGGATAAAGTTGAACTTGGGGAAAAACTCGGTTTGAATGAAGAACAGTTGGCGATGGCAGCTGAAAAGATTGCGGACCACCTTGCGAAAAGAGAAGATCCTAAAAACCGAGAAGAACATCTTCTAAATGAACTATGGAGCGTAGGGTCAAAGGAACAGCAGCATCATCTTGCACACATGCTTGTTCGTTTAGTAAAGGCAGAAAAATAAAGAACGTAAAAAGAGCGGGAAAACTCCCGGTCTTTTTTTTGGATGAACAAAAAAAAGAAGGGCTGCCGGACAGCCCCTCCTTCCTTATACCTGTGCATTTAATTTCCTAGATTTTGGTTCTTTTTTATTGATCCATTGAATTGCAAGCATTCCGATGAAAAGTACGACGCCGATAATATCCGAAATACCTTCTGGATAAACGAGCATCAGTCCTGCCGCTGCTCCGACGATCCGTTCAAACCAATAAAGTTTGCGATACCAATACCCGATCATTCCTGCCCCTATTGCCATCATCCCTGCAATCGCAGTGATGACCACCCAGATGACTCTCGTGATCGTCGTGTCGATCATCAGCAAATCGGGCTGCAGGACGAACATATATGGAATGATGAAGGCGGCTATTGCCAGCTTCGAAGAGTTCACGCCAGTTTTTATTGGCTCCCCCCCTGATACACCAGCTGCTGCGAAGGCAGCAAGAGCAACCGGCGGTGTGATATCGGCAATGATCCCGAAATAGAACACAAACAAATGCGCTGCTAATTGAGGTACCCCAAGCAAAATGATGGCAGGTGCAGCGATCGTGGATGTGATAACATAATTGGCTGTGGTGGGCGATCCCATCCCCAGGATGAGAGCTGTAATCATCGTAAAGAACAGTGTCAACAGGAGCTTTTCATCCGCTAAATCAACAAGTCCGTTGGCCAGCTTCAATCCAAGGCCCGTCTTTGTGACCACCCCTACGATTATTCCCGCGCAGGCAGTCGCAGCAGCCACTGACAGAGCCGTACGCGCTCCATCCACAAGCGCATCGATGATCGACCTTACATTCATTCTCGTTTCTTTATTGAAAGCACTGATGACTATGGCCGATACAATGGACCATAAAGCGGCTCGCATGACGCTCATATGCAGCATCAAAAGAACAATGACCGTTAAAATCGGAATGAGCAGATAGATTTTCTTTAATACTTCCAAACGATTTGGCATTTCTTCATCGGTCAGTCCCCTTAGCCCGATCCTTTTCGCCTCAAAATGGGTCATGATCCAGATTCCTGTAAAATATAGCAATGCCGGAATCGCAGCGGCTTTGGCAATGTCCCAGTAAGATATTCCACCAATGAATTCAACCATTAGGAATGCTGCTGCCCCCATGATCGGCGGCATCAGCTGACCACCGGTTGACGCAGCTGCTTCAACGGCTCCTGCAAATTCCTTCCGGTACCCCAGTTTCTTCATCATTGGTATCGTAAATGAACCGGATGTTACGACGTTGGCAACTGAACTTCCACTGATCGTCCCTTGGAGCGCACTCGAAAATATCGCTACCTTAGCTGGCCCGCCTATTCTCTTTCCTGCAATGGCGACGGCCAAATCATTGAAATACTGTCCGACTCCTGTCTTCACCAAAAATGCACCGAAAAGCAAAAACAAAAAGATATATGTAGCAGATACGGATAATGGGGTACCTAAAATCCCTTCCGTTGTGAAAAACATCGTTTTCACCAAATCCTCCAGATCCAATCCCCTGTGTGCAAGGAACCCCGGCATGTATGGTCCAAAATAGGCATAAAGCAAAAAGAGGATTGAGATCGTCATGATCGGAAGTCCCACTGCCCGCCTTGTCGCTTCCAGCACCAGCAGAACTGCGGTGATGCCGACGGCAAAATCAAGGGATGTCATGATCCCGACACGGCTGACGATATCATCCATCATGATTGGCCAATATATGCCTACCCCTACTGCCAAGAAGGAAAGAATGATATCGTACCATGCGGCTTTGTTGTTCTTTCGTGTTTTTTTTGCTGCCGGGAATAAAAGAAAGATGAGCGATAATGCAAATCCCAAATGGATGGAAAGTAAAATCTGTTTCGGGAAAACTTGAAAAATGGAAGCATACAATTGAAAGATTGAAAATGCCAAGAGTCCTAAGAAAACAACCTTGCCGGAGATACCGGATAATTTTCTGGTTCCTGCTTCCGGATCGAATTTTTCCAACAGCTCCTGTTGTTCCTCCATTGATAATGTTTCGTGCTGAGTCTTTTCAGTCAAGAATATTCACTCCTCTCCATAGCTTGTACAGAGTCAATTTTTCCACTTTGATTTGAACGATCGTCCCTGGCTTGATCGTATCCTTCAACGGGTAGGTCCTTCCCTTAAAGATAATCCGATGATTCGCAACTACTTGACCAGTGCTTAAATTAATGTAAGGAAATACTCTCTTCATATTTTTGATGTAATATTCTCCATTTTTCATTTCGAAGGTTTCTCCCTTTTCAGCATTTGAAGGCATACCGATGGCAGTGTCCTTATACATAAGTTCGACCTGACGGATGTTTCCATCTCCTTGAATCTTATAGAATTCTTTAACCTCTGATAAATGAATGGAATGGGTATACTGGATTTGGAAGGCCCTTTCCCCTTTTAAAGGAATGTAGGCTAATTCCCTCCCGCTTGAAAGCTCCTCGATGGAGAGGCACTTTTCAATTGGAAGAAAATATCCGACGCATATGAAGAAAAGCATAATGAAAATAAACAAACCAATTATTGAGCCCTTTTTTTTCATTTCTGACCACCCTAGCTGCATTCTTACGATATTCCAGAAATTCATTTTAAAATGGCAGCCTATAAGCAACAGCAGCTGCACACGACGATCGACCAAGCCGATGCACATGTGCAGCTCAATGGAAATGCTTAGGAAGCCGCCCTACTTTTCAAACGATTATTGTTTGATTCCTTTTTCATCGAAATACTTCTTGGCGCCTGGGTGAAGTTCGATGCCCAATCCTTGCAGAGCATTTTCAGCTTTGATGTATTCTTTTTTATTTGTGATCTTGTCTGTATGGTCAAAGATTGCTTTTGTCATTTTATAAACCATATCCTTCGATAAGTCAGAGCGTACGACGAGCATCGCACGTACGGCTACAGTAGGAACATCCTCTTCAAGACCATATGTACCGGACTTGACTACATCCTTTGCGTAGTAAGGGTACTTTTTGATTAAATCATCCATTTTATCATCATCCAGCGCAATGATGTTGACTGGCGTAGTGGCAGACAACCCTTCAACCGCACCAGTTGGAGCCCCCGATGTAATAAATGCAGCGTCAATCGTCCCATCTTGGATACCTTGTGCTGAATCATCAAATGATAGGTTGCGTGCCTTTAAGTCGTCTGTCTTAAGGCCATATACTTCCAGGATCTGTTCGGCGTTTGCCAATGTACCAGATCCGGCTTCCCCTACTGAAACCACTTTTCCTTTTAAATCTTCAACAGATTTAATGCCGGATTTTTTTGATGTGACAATTTGAATCGTTTCCGGATACAATGTTCCGATCGCTTGAACATTATCTACTTTATTATCTTTGAACATTAATTCGCCTTTTGTGGCATAAGAAGCGATGTCTGATTGAGTGAAAGCGACTTCGACTTTTTTCTTTTTTAAGGAAGCCATATTTTCAGCTGATGCCCCTGAAGTAATGGCATTTGCATCGATGCCCGTTTCATCCTGGATGAGTTTTGCAAACGTCCCTCCCAAAGGATAGTACGTTCCACCTGTTCCACCTGTGGCAAGACTGATAAATTTCACTTTGCCTGAACCATCCTTCTCGCCGCCGCACGCTGCAAGCAGCAAAGATAATGCCAGTACTATTGCAGTGCCGAGAAAAAAGCTTCTCCTTTTCATTGAAAATCCCCCTTTTTATGGAAAATAATAGTTACTAGAATATTTTAACATAATTTTTATTTTAATAGTTAATGAATTTAGATTATTGAAATAATAAAAACAGCTCCATTTGATGCTTCATCGTTTTAGGCATTTGCCAGTGCTATATGTTAAAATCATGGTGTATGCGCTTTATTTTTATTATGAACTAAGTTGGAGGTCATCATCATGTCTATACCTAAAGGAACGATCAATGAACTAACCTTTCATAGTGCTGAACTCGAAGAAGAAGTGAAGCTTCTTGTCTATTTGCCTGCTACTTACTCTCCTTTATACAAATATTCCTTACTTATTGCACAAGATGGAAAAGATTATTTTCAACTGGGACGGATCGCCCGTTTAGCCGACGAGTTTTTGGATAAAAGAGAGATAGAGAATCTTATCATTGTCGGAATTCCCTACAATGATGTAGAGGATCGCAGAAGGAAGTACCATCCTGATGGAGAAAAGAACGGTGCTTATATCCGTTTCCTAGCCCATGAGCTGGTCCCGTTCCTGGATCGGGAATATCCGACATATCAAATGGGAATGGGACGTGCACTAATCGGAGACTCACTCGGAGCGACTGTTTCATTGATGACGGCGGTCAAGTATCCAAATACATTTGGAAAACTCATTCTCCAATCACCATATGTAGATGAGAGAGTGTTGGCTGGTGTAGATGAACTTGCACATCCTCATCTGTTGAACATATACCACATCATCGGGACTGGGGAGACAGCCGTTAAAACAACCGATGGAAAGGTGAAGGATTTTCTAGCGCCAAATCGCGACCTCCATAGGCTTATGGAAGAAAAAAAGTTTCATGTATTTTATGAGGAATTCGAAGGAGAACATACATGGAAGCATTGGCAGCCAGATTTAAAAAGAGCATTGAAGCACATGTTTTAAATTCAGTGGACTAGTGCAAAAGAATTATTTTAGTATCATTTCTTATCGGTAATTTTTGCTCACATCGAATTTATATTAAAATTTTCAAAAAAATGCTATAATATCAACTATAGAACGTATTCTACATAGTTAAATAAGGAGGTTCACCAATATGAAATATGGAGTTGCCATTTTTCCATCAAAAAAGCTTCAAGATACAGCTAATTCTTATCGTAAAAGATATGATCCCCATTATGCCCTTATTCCACCGCATATCACATTAAAAAATTCATTTGACATAGACGATGATCAAATCAAGGATGTTTCCAATAAACTAGAACACGTTGCCCGCAACCATGAACCGTTTACACTGAAAGTATACAAGATCAGCTCCTTTCAGCCTGTAAACAATGTCATTTATTTAAAGGTTGAGCCGTCTGCAGAGTTGGAGGGCCTTCATAAAGAAATGCACACGAATTTCTTTGGTGAAGATCCTGAATACTCATTCGTTCCGCACATCACGATTGCTCAAAAGCTTTCTGATGATGAACATTCGGATGTTTATGGATCGCTTCGCATGCTTGGTGTCGAGCATGAGGAAGTGATTGACCGCTTCCACCTCCTTTATCAGCTGGAAAATGGTTCTTGGACAGTCTATGAAACATTTCGGCTTGGGAAGGAATAGTTGAAGTGATAGCAAAAATTGTGAATGGTGACCAAGAATTGATGCAAGCATTTTCTGTTCGCAGGAAAGTGTTTATTGATGAACAAAAGGTACCTGCTGAAGAAGAAATTGATCAATTCGAACAATCTTGTACACACTTTTTATTGTTGGAAGACGATAATCCAATCGGTGCGGGTAGATTTCGGATTATTGATGGAAAAGGAAAAGTGGAACGGATTTGTGTCCTTAACCAATTTCGTGGCAATGGTGCAGGAAAGCTGATCATGGATAAAATCGAAGAATACGCCAAGGATGGCAGCGTTGAATACTTAAAGCTCAATGCCCAAACACATGCCATTCCCTTTTATGAAAGGTTGGGCTATGAGGTCATTTCTGAAGAATTCCTTGATGCAGGCATCCCTCATAAATCGATGCAGAAGCAAATTTCCATAATATAGAAAGAGACAGTGCCTGAAATACGGCACTGTCTCTTTCTATTTCAGAACTTTATTCATGTATGCATCCCTCCCCCATTGACCATAATGAAAAGTGATGAATATGGGTTACCGGAATAAAAAAGGGGATAATTACATGGATTATTTACATATTGCACTTGAGCTATTTGTTGGCTACATAGCACTCTTTATATTAACCAAAATATTAGGAAAGACACAAATAACACAAATTACAGCATTTGATTTCATTTCAGCATTGATACTTGGTGAGCTTGTAGGAAATGCCCTATATGATGGAAAAATCGGTGTAAAGCAAATATTATTTGCTGTCATTTTATGGGGTCTTTTTATATTTTTAACAGAATACATTACTCAAAAGGTACGGAAAGCAAGGCATTTTCTGGAGGGAACTCCAACCATCGTCATTCATAAAGGAAAAATAAATTATGAGGCACTAAAGAAAAACAATCTGGACATCAACCAGCTGCAGCACCTTTTGCGTACAAAAGATGTGTTTTCCATTCGAGATTGTGAATATGCGTTTTTGGAATCGGACGGGACAATATCCATTATGAAAAAATCACTATGTCAAAATGTCACAAGAGAAGATCTGAACATCGCCCCAAGCCCGGTCAACATACCGATGTCTGTCGTGCTGGATGGAAAGATCATTTATGATAATGTGAAGCTAATCAATAAAAACGAATCCTGGTTATTAAACGAATTGAGCATTCATGGATTCCAAGACCCCAAAGAAGTATTTTTTGCAGAATGGAAAGAGGGAGAACCGTTGTTTGTTCAAGGATATCATATCGATCATCAATGATATCAAATGATTTCATTGATGAATTTGCCCTTGCCGGTTGAACGATAAAGTAAATCGGAAGAGATATGTTTAATCCGTGTATTTTCTTGCATTGCATGGGATTCATCATCTTCCTGCATATCTTTTAGGATTTGGCCAAATTGTGAAGCAGGTGCAGTTTTTTCGACCGGAATCAAATCAAAAGGATCATACCCTTTATTGGCGACTCGTTTTTGATACTGCATATACTGATAATGAGGAACAGGTGCAATGTAGCCCATTCCAATCACCTCCGTTATCTGTATTCCCTAAAATATTGCTGAATTAACCTTTTGGATGTAATATATTTTTCGTTTGTCATCAAAAGTATATGTCCGTCAATGTTTTAAAATTTCATAAAGTATGCTGTTATTTATCAAAAGTTGTCCCAGGTTGATTTCCGCTGAAGGATTGTCGCTTCCCGAGGACCCTCACACGAAGTTCCGAACTTAATCGAACATCCGCCTCCCCCCTACTCGCTCCGCTGCGTGGTATCACATCTTCCGCACCAATCAACATATAAAGATGACTGATTTACAAAATATCCTTTTAATAACTACAATCATTGAGGGAAAGGACTAATATAATAATCAGCCGTCAAAAAAGCGATTGAAAATATATTTTCAATCGCTTTTTTTGTTTATTTACTGTTTCTTATTCATCATTTTGGAGATGGTCCCGAGATCGAGCTGTTTTCCATCCTTTATTATTGATTGGACAATTTTATCTTCCATTTCCTTCGATACTGGTTTATTCGCTATTTGTGAGACTCGTTGGATGACACCGCGAACAGTTTTTTCATCCTTGAAATTGGCATTTTGCAATGAATTGGCCAGTTCGAAAATATCATTCATATTAACGCCGGTTTTTTTCTCGATATTTTTAAAAAATTGATTTTCCATTTTTCAAACACGTCCTCTCATTCAATCTAATTTATCTTATGAGAGGAATGGAAAATGGTGAAAGAAAAAAGAAAGAACAAAACGACAAGGTTTTGTTCTTCATCTTTTCATTAGCAGAAGCTTGCGCCAACAATTATTAACAATATAAATAACACGACGATTAAAACAAAAGTAGAACCAACACCGCCGTATCCGCCATAACCGCAGCCGCCCCATCCATATCCATATCCATAAGGCATCGACTGTCACCTCACTTTGTATTGAGTACACTCTTAACATATGTAGGTCGGTACAAAAGTGTATGGGCGAAATCCCTAGTTTATGGATTGTTTTCATTTTTGTCGTAAAGATCGAAGGTGAGTTCTCCTTTTTGATCGGCTTGAGCAAAGAATACTTGGTCTGGTTCGATCCCCTTTTTTTCAAGCTCATAGGTCAGCCATTTCTCATTCAATCCAAGCATCCTGAGCATTTCATCATCGATTTCCCCATCATTTATCACTGCCTGAGGTGGATATGTTTTATGTTCTTTGCCCCCGAAGTCGCCGTATGTCAACGGCTGTTTGGACCTTTTTAATAGCACGCTCAAGTCCCCGTTTGTGTCCAGAGTTGCAAATTCTACATCTGCCACTTTAAAGATATCTTTTTTCCTCAATTGTTCCAGAAGCTCGTCGGTTGAATATTTTTCTTTTCTCAAGCCCTTTTCTTTGATTTTCCCATTTTCAATGAACACAGTCGGTTTTCCTTCTACAATGTGCCTGATTTTAGGACTTTTCAGAGAAACAACTGAAAGGATGATTGGAAATATCGACCAAATGACAATGCTTGTCACACCATCCGTCAAGCTCAGATTTGGATCCATTGATAAGGTTCCCGCAATGTCCCCAACCGTGATCCCTGTAATATACTCAAAAAATGAAAGCTTTGAAAGCTGTTTTTTCCCCAATAACTTGGCAATGATAAAGATTCCCAAAATTAAAAAGACAGATCGTACAGCTGCTAATAAATAACTTGGCATATGGCTGCTCCTCCGGAATTACCCTTTAGGTTTAAATAAAATGGCGCCGATGAATCCGAAAACGATTGCAGCGGATATCCCTGATGAAGTTACCTCAAACATTCCGGTCAATACCCCTACTAATCCGTGTTTATTGGCTTCAGACATAGCTCCGTGGACAAGTGAATTCCCGAAGCTTGTGATCGGGATCGTTGCTCCGGCACCTGCAAAATCAATCAATGGATCATATAAGCCTAACCCGGAAAGGACTGCCCCGATGACGACTAAAAGACTTAATGTATGCGCAGGTGTCAATTTTGCTACATCAAACAGAAGCTGGCCGATAACACAAATGATTCCCCCGATTATAAAAGCCCATAAAAACATTGCAAGCATGAGTTTCTTACCTCCTTTATCAAAAAATTAGACATATTCGATCGATACAGCATGTGCAATGCAAGGAATGGATTCGTTTTGCTGGAAAGTAAGCGGCGATAATAAAGCCCCTGTAGCAACAACGAGAATTTTTTTGTATGTTCCTTGTTTCATTTGATTAAGCAGATGTCCATATAAGACTGTGGCTGAACAGCCAGGTCCGCTTGCACCAGATTGTACAGGCTGATCTTCGCCGTAAATCAACAGCCCGCAATCCTGGAATTGATTATCTTGCACGGCTACCCCTTTTTGATTCAACATATCCAAAGCTGTTTCCCTTCCGATTTTGGCCAAATCCCCAGTCACGATGAGATCATAATAAGATGGATCACGCTGAGTATCCTGGAAGTGTGCCTGGATGGTATCGACCGCGGCAGGCGCCATGGCACCTCCCATATTAAAAGGATCCGTCAGCCCCATATCGATTACCTTGCCAATTGTGGCCGAGGTGATACGCGGCTGAGGTGATCCCCCGTTCATGCATGAACCAACCAAGGCATAACCTGCCCCTGTCACCGTCCATTGGGCTGTCGGAGGTTTCTGCCCGCCGTATTCCGTTGGATATCTAAATTGTTTTTCAGTCGCTGCATTATGACTGGAAGCCCCGGTAACAATATATTGAGCTCCTTGATAGTTGACGATGAATGCCGCCAGCGCCAATCCTTCCATGGAGGTAGAGCATGCACCAAAGACCCCCAGATATGGAATTTGATTTGTTCTTGCAGCAAAACTGGAAGGCGTGATCTGATTGATTAAATCACCGGTTATGAATTGCTGTATTTGGTTTTGGTTTATGCCGCTTTTTTGAAGGGCGGTTTGCACTGCATCTTCAATCAGCACTCTTTGGGCTTTTTCATATGTGTCCTGTCCCATCCATAAATCATCATAAAATCGATCAAAGTCAGCCGAAAGCTTTCCATTCTTTTCAAATGGGCCCCCGATCACACCTGTTGAAAGAATCGCAGGGCGATTTGAAAATATCCAGGACTGGTTTCCTTTTAACATCAAATCACTCCCCATTTCATTAATAGTGTTTTTATCAGAGCTACAATAAATGCAGAAAACACGCCAAAGACAATAACCGACCCTGCGAGCTTAAAAATATTCCCCCCGACCCCTAGTACAAATCCTTCGGTGCGATGTTCGATTGCTGCAGAGATGACTGCATTGCCAAAACCTGTAACCGGTACGGCGCTGCCTGCACCGCCAAACTGTCCAATTCGGTCATATAACCCAAAACCTGTGAGGAGCATAGCGATAAATACCATTGTTGCGACTGTTGGGTTGCCAGCTGTCTGTTCGGTGAAATTGAAAAAATATATGTAAAAATAGGTGAGCGCCTGCCCCACAAAGCAAAAGATCCCACCGACAAAAAATGCTTTCACACAATTTTTTAGCACCGGCCGCTTTATTTCATATTTTTGCTCCAATTGTTCATACTGCTGTTGTTCTGGTGTTTTTTGGTTTTTGGCCATCAGTCGATCCACCTTCCTTATGCTTGTTCATGATGAAGCTTGATGATTTTTTTGAAACGCTTTCCCGCTTCAAGGTTACTGATTTTCCCATTATCTAAATCCTCCTTGAGCCTTACAGCTTCCAAGAAGATTTTATAGTCGCTTGAAACGATGAAGTTTTCATCCGGATATTTCTTTTCAAGCATGGACGTGATCTGCTTTTCTATCTTTTTCATTGAAAAGCGCTTGGAGTGCTTTACTTTGTATGCAACGATAATATCCTTTTTCCCCTCTATGACAGCTACATCGTATAATTCCGGTATGGCATTTACATCTTTTCGGACCTGATAGCCGATTGATTTGTGTTCTGGCCGTTCTTTCAATTCTATCGGGGCAGGGTTCGTTGTCTTAATAAGGGCAAATTGACTTTTATTCTTTTGTTCTGAATTGGAAGAGCACCCATTTAAAATGATCAGGATGGCTAAGATCATCGAAAAACTGATTTTCTTCATAATTAATCCCCTCTAACTAATTTTCGATTCACACGTTTTTATTGTGCATAAAAGGTTTTTGTTTTATGAAAAAGTCACAAGAAAAAAGACTGCCATTTTTTAGGGCAGTCTTTTGAGGCTATTTCTTTTTCCCGCATCCACAGCCTTTTTTCTTAGGTTGTACGGCTTTCACAGGTTTGGCTGATGAGCTATAGATTTTTGATTTTTTTGTGTTCAATTCATTATTCCCTCCAATCAAAAGAAAAAGACTCCCTACACTATATGTGAGTGATTCTAAGCCCGTTTAAACCAATTGCCTATTTGATATTTTTCATTCATTCACTAATTTTTGGATGATGGATTCAATGAATGCCCCGACACCAGCAACCGCTAAAATTAAAATGACCGGATCTGCTATATAAGGAACATACTTGGCAAACAAGAATAAGAATATGGCCATCCAGATGCCGGTGCACCAATAACAGCTCAACAATTCACCGATCCAGCCCCTTACCCCGGATTGCTTGGGCATGATATACAGTTCTTCTTTCCCATTCTCATCCTTTTCCATGAATTCTTCAAAAAAAGGCGCCCTAATAAATGACGTGATCTTATCAAAGACCAAAAGATGTGTTAATCGAAAGGAAGCAAAACTCAAAATAATAAATTGGAGTAATGTAAGATGCACAGACCTGTCCCCTTTTGCTTATATTTATGCCTATTTTCACTAAAAACAGGCTATTGTCCGTTACTCATGATAGGTAAT
This sequence comes from Falsibacillus albus, assembly GCF_003668575.1. NCBI lineage: Bacteria > Bacillati > Bacillota > Bacilli > Caryophanales > Bacillaceae > Falsibacillus > Falsibacillus albus. Next base: position 103,570 of record NZ_RCVZ01000002.1, read on the forward strand.
TGCAATATGTTAGTAATGTAAAAACAATTAATCTAAGGAGGAAAAAACATGGGTTGTGGAAGTCATGACGGACGTAATGACCGTAATTGTGTATGTGAAGTAGTACGCGCGATTAAAGATATACAAGATAATGCTGTAAATGACGATTGTTTAGAGTGTTCATCAAGCTGTTTCTTGGAGCCGCTTGGAGATTTGGTGAGCCCGGCTCGCCGTCGTCGTGCAGATACTCGCGTATTTACACTCACTACTAGTAACGGTGATCTTTTCAAAGGTCTATTCAGAGATCATGAGGAAACAGATGCTGCCGCAGATACTCAAGATAGCAGACATAGAGAAAAAACTTGCGCCTCTATCTATTTCCGCGTGGAAGATGTTTTCGATAACTGCTGCGCCACTCTTCGCGTATTAAAACCATTCAAGAACTCCTACCGCGTGAATGTTGTCGATGACAAAGGCCGAGTGCAGTACGATAAAATTTGCGAAGTCACTCGCTTCGAGAAAACAAATTCTTGTATTACTGTAGACCTTGACTGCTTCTGCGCGATCCAATGTATTAAAGATGAATTTTTAAATATCTGCGATAATTAATATATTGGAAATAGCCACCGGATTTTAATCCGGCTGGCTATTACATAAGTCCGATCATCCGGATATCCCGTAAGTCATCCCGATTGATGATGACGGAATCATTTGTAAATGTTTTAATCTCAAGATATTTTCCGTTCATTTGTTGAATAATTCCTTTTGCCCTCAATTCTGTTGATATAAACTCGCATGGAAAAGGCGCTTTTCTTCCTGAAAAACCGGTAAGGTATTTTATTTTTTCATCCAGGTCCATTAATCTAAATGGTTTAACAGGGGTAAATGAATAGTCTGTATGAATTTCTTCAGCCAATTCATCCTCCTGTGCGTCTTCAATTTCTACAACATCCTGCAGTATAGCCTCTTCCTTTTGTTTTGGAGGCTTCGTTTTTTTCGGATGCTCAAAGACTTTTGTCGATGTTCGAAAAGTCGCCTGCATATTTGAAGCACCAACGTGAAAATTAGGCTGTTGAATATAAATGAGGGGCTCTTGATTTCCCTTTGATGGCTTCGCTTCTTTATTCACCTTCATCTTCACCTCCTCAACAAGTCATTTCATTCTATATGTATGCATAAATAAGCAATACGTTTCCTTATCCATATCTAACGGAAAATTTACTTTCATCTCATTGTTTTTTAATCTTGCTTTGTTAATTTCATTATGAAGGAAACAGCATCTCCTTCTCCCCCCCAAAAGTAAATATAAAAAAATAGAGGCTGTCCAAACTTGGACAGCCTCTATTTTTTAGCATTTTTCGTACTTAATGACTGAAATTATCCTAATATGTGATACCCTGAATCGACATGAATATTTTCTCCAGTGATCCCTCTAGCCAAATCGCTGAATAGGAAAAGAGCAGTATCACCGACTTCTTCAGGAGTCGTCGTTCTGCGGAGCGGAGCACGTTCTTCAATCTGCTTTAGGATGGAGTTGAAGTCACTTACCCCTTTAGCAGAAAGTGTACGGATCGGACCAGCCGAAATGGAATTCACGCGAACTCCATATTTGCCTAAATCACTGGCTAAATAGCGTACGCTAGCTTCAAGGGATGCTTTGGCAACACCCATGACATTGTAGTTTTCAAGGACACGCTCTCCGCCAAGATAAGTCAATGTAACAATGCTTCCGCCTTGATTCATGAGTTCAAGCTTCTGCGCTGCCTTCGCAACGGCAGTCAAAGAATAAGAGCTGATATTCTGCGCCATAAGGAAGCCATCACGTGTTGTATTCATATACTCGCCATTTAATTCTTCTTTTTTGGCAAATGCGATGCAATGGGCAATCCCATGAACGGCGCCGACTTTTGCTTTAATGTCGGCAAAGCTTTTTTCGATTTCTTCATCATTCGTCACATCACAAGGGATGACCATATATTCAGGATTCAGACTTGATGCTAGATCACGCACGCTTTTTTCCAGGCGTTCACCTGCATATGTAAAAACTAAATTTGCTCCGGCTTCATGCAATGATCTTGCAATGCCCCAAGCAATGCTCCTTTTGTTTGCAACACCCATCACGATAAATGATTTATTTTCTAAAGAAAGGTTCATTATTATTTCCTCCAATTACTACAAGTTATTAGTACTTGGTACTAATTTTAACGTATTTCTAAAAAAATGAAAAGTTTTATCGGACAGCTTGTTTTATTTGGTTAATTTGATTTATATGGTGCCGTTCATGCCTGCCCAGCAATTCAAATATTTGCCAAGCCGGCATCTCACCGAAACGATGATGATCCAAACAATAGCCTTCCAATTCTCCTTCACTGAACCTTGACAAAAAGTCTTTTGTCAAGGCACGCGAATTCGATAATGCTTCGACTAAATCCGCTTTGGTTTGATAATCATCTTTGGGGTCAATCGGTGCCTTCATTTTCACCTCTGGGTCATCAAAAACAGAAAGATCTACCTTTTTAGGGTAGGAGATTTTCTTTTCCTCGACAGCTTTGAATGCTGCCTGCAGGAACCTTTTTTCCGCTCCTGCAAGATGCAGCACCACTTGGGCAATGCTCCATTTTCCTTCCTCTGGCTGCTCATTCAGCTTTTCAACCTGAACATCGGAGAAGCTCTTCAATAAATCATTTCTGATTTGATCCAGCATTATTTCGTCCATTTTTCATCCCCCGTTTATCAAATGTTACTTCAAATATACCATCGGTTAACAGAATTTTCTATCAATATGACAAGCGGCAGCTTAACACACTTCACAAAACTCAAGTTCACGTTTCAGCTCATCGACATATTTCTTTGATCCCGTGACAATCAAGCGGTCATTCATTAATAATTCAGTATCTCCATGGGGCACGATGGAATCCTTCCCTCTGAAAATACGGACAAATATGATATCACCAGTGAAAGGAAATTCACGAAGCGTCATTCCGTCAAATTGAATGTTCATCATTTTTATTTCGTACAATGAGGTTTCCTGGTTGGTTAAAATATTGATTAAATTCGGTGATTCGATTAAACCTCTTAACAAAGTTTTATTGGACAGCATAGCAGAAAAGATCTCTACATCATGGTCGATCAGGTTCTCTTCCAAATCCGGACTTTCCACCAAAGTGATGACTCGGTCGACTCCTTGATCCTTGGCTGCGATGGCAAGCATCGCATTCATTTCTTCATCTCCAGTAGAAAATACGGCAATATCAGCTGTAAAAAGACCTTCAGTAATTAAGGTATCCATATGATAATTGTCGATTTCGTGCACTTCAAATAAGGAATCTGAAATTTGCTTATCCGATTTTTCCATCTTTGTATGATATAAGATAGGGCTGTATAGAGATGATTCAAGCTCTCTTGAAACGGGAAGTGTAAGCTGGTTCGCTCCGACAAATGCCACTCTTATTTTCGTTGGTTCCGCATTTTCCTTAGGAAAGTATTTTTTAAAGAAAATAGGTGTGATTACACATGTGATGACGGCAACCAAGATCAACGTACCACTGATTTCATTTGTAATGATGTCCAGTCTCTCAGCGATCTTTGCTGCTGCTATGACCAATGATAATGTGGATGTCAATAAAAATGCAGATGCAATGACCGTCTTGGAATCATACCACTTCTTCAATGCGTATACAGGGATGAACTTGGATATCAAAAAAGCGATCATCAGCAAGGGAATTAAAAGAAGCATTTTTTTATCGCTCAATAACGTCCATAAATCAAGGTCGACCCCTACCATCACAAAGAAAATCGGAATCAGGAACCCATAGCCGAAAGAGTCAAGTTTATGGATCATTTCCTGATTCGGCGATAAAAGGGACACCAGCACACCAGCCAGAAAGGCACCCAATATATTTTCAGCACCGACTGATTCAGACAAAGCTACGAGCAAAATGATCAATGTAAATACAGCTCTCGTACCAATTTGAATTGTCCCTGCTGACATTTTCTCAAAGATTTTTCGGTCTTGGAATCTTTTGCCGACAAAATAGAGGATGACACCTGCCACAAACAGGATGAGCAGAAGCCACATATTCCCTTGAGCTTTATCATTCAATGATACAAAGACGGAAAGCAGGATCATAGTTGCCAGGTCGGCGATGACGGCGATAAGCAATATGATTTGCCCGATACCGGTATTCATTAAATGTTCTTCTTTTAATGTCGGAACAACGACCCCAAGTGAGATTGTTGAAATGATGAGTGTCATCAGGAATGCATTGTGTATTAAACCAAACAATACGAATAAATAAGACAATCCAAGTGAAACAACAAATATACCGCTGAATATGACAATGGCGACAAGAAAACGATTTGGTTCCAATTTTCCGTTCGGCAGGGTTTCTCTTTTTTGGCTGCCTTTAAATGCCGAAAAGTCAATTTCAACACCGCTCAGGAACATTAGAAAAATAAATCCCAGCGTTGACAAAGTGCCAAGCCACATATCCTGTGTGACCAGGTTGAATCCCGACTTCCCAAGCAATAAGCCTACAAGGATCTCCGCCACAACGACTGGAATGAAGTTCAATTTTAAGCGGTGCAAAAGAATCGGTGTAATAAACGCCGCCAAGATGACAATAACAAGTGATGCTACAGACGCATGCTGCTCCACGCTCATCTCCCCTTTACAGTTGTATCTATATTAAATAATCCATAAAAATTGTAGCCATGCCAAAGTATATTAAAACGGAAATGATGTCATTGATCGTCGTAATGAATGGACCCGATGCAACTGCAGGATCGATTTTTAACTTATGCATCAGAAGCGGCACCAAAGCTCCTGCCAAAGTAGCCACAAACAATGAAGCAACAATGGAAAAGCCAACGAGCATGCCAAGGTAAATGCTTCCTTGCCAAACATAAACGATCACCGATACGAGCAGTCCACAGCATGTACCCGTGATAATCCCCGTGCCGGCTTCCCGAGCCACCAATTTCCATTTACTTTCCTTTTCCAAGTCTCCGGTCGCAATCCCTCTCACGACAACTGCCAGGGCCTGGGTTCCCGTATTCCCCGACATCCCGCCGATCAATGGGATGAATACTGCCAATATGGCCACTTTGTTCAACGTATCTTCAAACCTGCCAATGAGACTTGCTGTAAACATTCCCAAAAACAACAAAACAATCAGCCATGGAAGACGCTTTTTAGCCGCGGAAAAAGGATTTCGATCAACCGTATCCATATCCGTCACACCAGCCAATTTCGAATAATCATCAGATGCTTCTTCATCCAGTACATCAATGATGTCATCGACGGTAATGATTCCCAACAGATGGTTCTGAAAGTCCACTACAGGGACAGCCAAAAAGTTATAATCCTTCATTTTTTTTGCGACAGCCTCTTGATCCTCACCTACAGAGACCGAAACTACTTTACTATACATGATTTCATGAATCATCGTTTCATCATCGCTGACGATTAAATCGCGGAGGGAAATGACTCCGGCCAGCCTTCTCTCTTCATCGACTACATAAACATAATAGATCGTTTCGGCATTCGGTGCTTCGTTTTTCAATATGAACATAGCCGAACGGACAGTTTGATTGGCAGAAATTGCGACGAATTCTGTCGTCATGATACTACCTGCAGTATATTCTTCGTAATGAAGCAATTCCTTTATTTCTTCCGCAGCCTCTTCATCCATAATCGTTAAATATGTAGCAACTTGTTCCTTTTCCAATTCATTTAATACATCGACAGCATCGTCGGCGTACATATTGGCGAGCATGGAAGAAGCATACTCCAAGTCCATTTCAGTCAATATGCTTTGATAATCTTCTTCGTCGATCTCAATATTTTCAAAGATATCGGCCATTTCTTCAGGGGAGAGGAATTGATAAATGACCGTTCTAAGACCTTTATCCACCTTTAAGAAGAACTGTGCTTGGTCATACGAGTGCAGGGTCATGAATTCATGCCTGAATTGGTCCAATTCATGGTTTTGCAATGACTCAATCAAATAAGGAAAAGATATTTCTGTGTTCTCTTGTGCTTGACCTTGCCCCATATTCCCTTCCTCCTTCACACTTCTTATTTTTTCTTCCATCATACTAGCAAATTTTTCGACTGTTGTCTCTTGAGAGCCTATATCACATTCATTTAGTATTTCCACAACCAAGTCTGCGCATGTTCCTGAATCAATTCTTTGCTTTTCATGCCATAATAGAAAAAGGATTAAAAGAAAGGCAATGAGGTGTATTATGAAAATCGACATCATTGGAGACATCCACGGATGCATGAAAGAGTTTGAAACGCTGACTGAACAAATGGGCTACAAATGGGAAAAAGATCTTCCTGTGCATGAGGATGATAGACTGCTCGGTTTTGTAGGTGATCTAACCGATCGCGGTCCCGACTCGCTTGAAGTAATCCAAACCGTTTGGAAACTATGGAAAAAAGGGCAGGCTTTGTTTGCTCCTGGCAACCACTGCAACAAGCTTTACCGATATTTGAATGGGAATAATGTACAAATCACACACGGGCTGGAAACAACAGTCGCAGAGTTTGATGCTTTGACAATATCAAACAGAAACGACATTGCGGCAATGTTCATGGAATTATATGAGGAATCCCCATTATACCATGTTTTAGATAATGGGAAATTGATAATAGCTCATGCGGGTATAAAAGAAGATGATATCGGAAAGTATAGCAAAAAAGTTAAAACATTTGTTCTTTATGGAGATATTACAGGAGAAAAGCATCCGGATGGGTCTCCTGTGAGAAGGGATTGGGCCAAACATTACCAAGGCAGCGCCTGGATTGTTTACGGCCACACCCCTGTGAAAGAAGCAAGGCTCATCAACCGTACCATAAACATTGATACAGGCGCCGTTTTCGGAGGCAGCCTGACATCCGTTCGATATCCAGAAATGAACCTTTACAACGTCCCTTCCTCCATGCCATACGTAAAAGAAAAATTCCGGACATTTGACTAAGAAAAGCGGAGGCTGCTTGGTTAGAGGCGAAGAGATTGGACTGAAGCACCGCGAGATAAAGGAAACACGATGAGCGGAGCGAATCGATGTTGACTTATCGTAAGCGTGCTGAAGGAAATCTCACAGCCTCTAGCTGCCGGAGCTGGACAATAGAAAAGCGGAGGCTGCTTGTTCAGAGGCGAAGAGATTGGACTGAAGCACCGCGAGATAAAGGAAACACGATGAGCGGAGCGAATCGATGTTGACTTATCGTAAGCGTGCTGAAGGAAATCTCACAGCCTCTAGCTGCCGGAGCTGGACAATAGAAAAGCGGAGGCTGCTTGTTCAGAGGCGAAGAGATTGGACTGAAGCACCGCGAGATAAAGGAAACACGATGAGCGGAGCGAATCGATGTTGACTTATCGTAAGCGTGCTGAAGGAAATCTCACAGCCTCTAGCTGCCGGAGCTGGACAATAGAAAAGCGGAGGCTGCTTGTTCAGAGGCGAAGAGATTGGACTGAAGCACCGCGAGATAAAGGAAACACGATGAGCGGAGCGAATCGATGTTGACTTATCGTAAGCGTGCTGAAGGAAATCTCACAGCCTCTAGCTGCCGGAGCTGGACAATAGAAAAGCGGAGGCTGCTTGGTTAGAGGCGAAGAGATTTTGAAAATTGCAGGTCAAATTTTCCTTGGACTGAAAAGTTTGTGCCGAATTTTGCCGCATTTTGTCGATTGGCCGATATATGCTTATAATTGACCGATATATTCTATTTTAGACCGATATACACCTGAGATTGACCGATATATTCTAACTTAGACCGATATACAACTGAAATTGACCGATTTATTCAAATTCCGGTCAATAATCGGGAAAAATGGATGATAAAACACCAATCGCCCCACTCCTAAAGAGTTAAATTAGCAAGTTTTCACCAAAACAACCATTCAAAAAAGGAGTTTGAACTGCTAAAAGTTCAAACTCCTTCTTTATGCACCTTCAAGTCATCATTAATGAAGAATTATACATCTTCGAAATTAGAGCCGATCAATGATTCCAGGTCCTTCGGCAATCTTGATCGGAAGGTCAAAGTCTTTTCCTGGAATGGATGAAAAAAGGACAATTCAGTACAATGGAGTGCCTGCCTTTGAAGCAGCTCTGTATTGCCGCCGTATAAATCATCGCCGATAAGGGGGTGCCCTTTATATGTCATATGGACCCTTATTTGATGGGTCCTCCCGGTTTCAAGATTCAGCTGGACCAGTGACATCCGTTCATTTGCATGCAGCACCTTGTAATGAGTGACTGCCGGCCGGCCATCCCATGTGACTTCCCTTTCAATGATGCTTGTTTTTTTCCTTCCAATCGGGGCATCTATCGTTTCTTCAAGCGGTGTAGGGATCCCTTCCACCACAGCTTGATATGTTCGTTGAATGAGCCTTTTCTGCTGCTGATTTGACAGCAAATGATGGACAAACCGATGCTTTGCCACAAGGAGGAGGCCAGAGGTATCGCGATCGAGCCTTGTCACGATATGTATAGTTGATGAAATTCCATTCTCCTTATAATAGCTAAGCAGGGCATTTGCCAAACTCCCCTTCGGATGCTCCCGAGAAGGAATCGTATTCATATATGGCTGCTTGTCGATGACCATTACATCATCATCTTCATAGACAATATTCAATGGAAGCGTTTCTGCCACAAGTCCATCACTGTGAATTTCAACCGGAAACTCGACGTTCAGCACATCTTTTTCCTTCAATACATATCTGACATTTACTTCTTCGCCATTAACCGTGATTTTCCCACCGGCAAATTTAATATCAGTCAATGCACGCTTGGAGATGTTTTGTTCTGAAAGAAATTGCTTAATTTTCTTGGCAGCGTCTTCGTGCTTAATTTCCCACGAGATCTTATATACTTTTGACATACTGCTGTCTCCCTGTTAATCCGCGACAAACGAATCGTGTACTCGTTTCCAGAACGGGAACGGGCGGAACCTGGCGAAGCGGATCCGTTCATCTGCAACCCTGAACTGAATCGATTTTACATCCTTATGCAAAAGTGTTAAATGATCGATCGTTATCAAGAAATCAGTTTTGTTGACCGGCTTTAGCATGCACGTATGATGTGCTGGTAAAATGAGCGGCGATCCGATTGTACGAAAGACTTTATTATTGATTGAGGCCATCTCAGCCAACTGGATGGCAGGCAGCGAAGGATGGATGATCGCTCCGCCAAGGGCTTTGTTATAGGCAGTACTTCCTGAAGGCGTCGATACACATAATCCGTCGCCGCGAAATCTTTCAAAATGCTGGCCCCTGATTTCCACATCCATCACTAATGTTCCTTCGACCGCTTTCACAGTAGACTCATTCAATCCAAGGTACCTCGTTTCCTTCCCGCCATGCTGGTAGCGGATAATGACCTCGAGAAGCGGATATTCGATCACTTGATATGGTGTTTTGGCAATCGCAATGACCAATTTTTCAATTTCTTCAGGCACCCAATCAGCGTAAAAACCGAGGTGCCCGGTATGAACACCGACAAAAGCCGTTCGATCTAAACGGGAGCTATAACGGTGGAAGGCATATAAGAGCGTCCCATCCCCTCCGACTGATATGACGATATCCGGCTGGTCTTCGTCGTATTCCAAATTAAAATCCTGTAAATAGGTCCGCATTTTATGCATCAGTGCGTTTGATTTGGAATCCCCTTTTGACGTGATAGCAAATTTCATCCTATACACCCTTTTCGTCTAATTGTCTAAGTATTTTTCTTATTGTCCTTATGTATATCCTTTTTGTTTGAAAAGAAGGCTTGTGCCTCTTGGATTTCCTCTCTAATGAGGGACATCTCTTCATCCAATCGAAATGCTGCTTCAGCGGCTCGCTGCAGCCTCATCTTAATTTCCTCCGGAAACTGCCCTTTATACTTATAATTAAGGGAATGTTCGATGGTTGCCCAAAAATTCATGGCGAGTGTCCGAATTTGTATTTCCATCAAAATATTTTTCTCACCTTGAATGGTCTGGACCGGATAGCGGATGACTAAATGATAAGACCGATAGCCGCTCTGTTTCTTATGCGAGATGTAATCTCTTTCCTCGACAATTTCAAAATCATTCCTTCTTCGCAGCAATTCCACCACTGTCTTAATGTCATCAACAAATTGACACATCATCCTTAGACCCGCGATATCCTGCATCTCTGATTCAAGCCGATCCAATGGAATCCCCTTTTGGTTGGCTTTATCCAATATGCTGGCAATCGGTTTGACTCTGCCTGTTACGAATTCAATCGGGGAATGCACGCTTTCCATTTCGAATTGACCGCGCATCCCTTTCAGTTTTATCTTTAATTCGTCAACAGCTTGTTTATATGGTGCTAAAAAAATTTCCCAATGCTTCATTTTCCCCACCTCATGTTGACTACAACTTTACTTGGACAGAAAAATAGTCTCTACCTTGTTCACCATCTCTTCCCCATAATTGCTGTTGCCTTCAATATTTTCGATCAGGTATCCAAGTTCATCCTGAATGTTTTCCAATATCATTTCAGTGTCACCCGATACTGCCTTTACAATTAAATTTTGTTGTATGGCTGTATGAATATCACCCCAAATTGATTCAGGTATATATAGATAGATAAATTCATCATCAGATTCTGCCAAATATACGAATGACAGAGCATCAGAGTCAACAATGACCTGTCCTGTTGCCCGAAGGTCCGAGAATGAGAAATCCTCTTCAGTATGTAAAATGAGTTCTTCGTCTCTTTTTTCTGTATTCTTAAGCTGTATTTTCTTTCTCATAACAATCTCCTTCCTAATTACATCTGTTCATATTTTAACACATTCCCTGAAAATCATCTAAACATTGATGTATCCTGCTTTTTTAGAGATAATGATTTAAAATACTGTATTTTTTTGAAAGCAGTTTTCTCAAAAAACGATGGCTATACAATTTGAATCACCAAGTCGTCTTGAAGAAGCGGAAGGTGCGAGACTCCCTAGGGCTCACCACCCGTCCCTCAGCAGGCGAGCATCCTGCAGTGGAAATCAATCTTACCCAACCTTTGATGAATAGCAATCAAACTAATTTAAAAAAACGCTAAATATGTGCTGAAAGGAAGCATCTGATGAGCAAAGAAATCGAAATCGAATTTAAGAACATGCTGACAAAAGATGAGTTTGATAAAATAAATAATGCCCTTTCGCTTACCAGCGATGATTTTTTTCAACAGGAAAATCATTACTTTGATACCGATGACTTTTATTTAAAAGAAAACAAAAGCGCCCTTAGAATCAGGGTGAAAAACGGAAAGTATGTCCTAACGCTCAAAGAACCTGCTGAAGTAGGTTTATTGGAAACCCATCAACTTCTCAATGCCGTGCAGGTCGACCAGGTAATACACGATTTAAATTTCCCTCGAGGGGAAGTGACCAATCGTTTGCATGAAATGGGAACAGATATCGAGCGCCTTCAACTTGTCGGAAGCTTAAAAACAAATCGGGCCGAGCTACCTTTCCGAGGCGGATTGCTTGTAATGGACCATAGCTCCTATTTAAACAAAGAAGACTTTGAGTTAGAATATGAAGTATCTGATTTCCAAAATGGGGAAGAAATATTCCTGGAATTTCTTTCAGACCTAAAAATCCCCAGACGGAACACCGAAAATAAAATTCAACGCTTTTACAAAGAAAAGATGCGGTTATCCAATAATCTTTAAATAATGAACGGAGGACTCCAATGACTGCAATCAATCAATTAAGCTCTCTTCTTCAACTTCAAGCCATTAAAGGACTTTCCAATGATCCTATGAACGGTATATATGATGACAGCAGCAATGATGCATTTTCCGAAATCTTGAATGAAGTAATGATGGAATTAAGCGGAACGAAAACGGCAGATAATGGACAGACTGATTACCTATTATCAAAGCTTCAATATTCACCAGCTGCAGCCGCCTCCGCTTCTCTGATGTCAAGCAGAGCCGATCAGCCTCTTCCAAAGACATCATACGATCAACTTATTCAAAAAGCATCGGAAAGCTTTCAGGTGCCTGAAAAACTTATCCACGCAGTCATTCAACAGGAGTCCAATTATAATCCTCTTGCTCAAAGTGCGTCTGGAGCTGCTGGATTGATGCAATTAATGCCTTCAACTGCAAAATCGCTTGGAGCAGAAGATCCATTCAATCCAGAAGAAAATATTGCGGCAGGCACGAAATATTTAAAGCAGATGATCGATAAATATAATGGCAGCATCGACCTGGCACTGGCCGCATACAATGCTGGTCCAGGGAACGTGGATCGTTATGGAGGGGTCCCGCCATTCGCGGAAACACAAAATTATGTTAACAATGTGAAAAGCACCTTCCTTGCTTAGTGAAATGAGTCTGACCAGTTTGATTTGAAGCCGACCTATAATGGGAGGCTTTTTTTATTTCGTCTGGAAAACGAAGAATTGCAGGGAAGTCAGGTGCTAAACAAAGCATTTTGACTAATGTAAAAGGAGCAGCATTCAAAAGTATAAGTTAACAAAAACATTCAAAAAATAAAGCTGTTTTCTCATAGATTGTTGTTTTTAAGAGCGAAGCGAGGAGGCTCACCGCCCGCCCCTGGGAAGACGGGCATTTTGCAGCAGAATTAACATTGCAGCACCTTCGAAGAAAAGAAGAAAATTTTACGGACAGAGGAAAAATTAAAGTGATTTGACGTCATTAAAAGCGATTTGTTTGAGTTATCAATACCGGCTTGCTACAATAAATATAAATCTCAAAGTAAAAGGAGTTAACAATATGATCGAGAACGAAGCTACGCCGTTTGAACGGATCGGCGAGGAAAAACTCTCGATGCTGGTGGATGCCTTCTATCACAGAATAGGGCGTCATCCTGATTTAATGGAAATATTTCCTGACGACTTAACAGAAACGGCCAGAAAACAAAAACAATTCCTGACACAATATTTAGGCGGTCCACCCTTATATACAGAAGAACACGGTCATCCTATGATGCGTGCACGCCATCTTCCACACCCGATTACACCTAAAAGGGCACAATCATGGTTGGAATGCATGAGTGAAGCAATGGATGAAGTCGGATTGGACGGTCCGGTCCAAGAAGAATTTTTTTCCAGGTTAATATTGACTGCTCGGCACATGGTCAATATTTCGGAGGAAGAGCTAGGTGAAAAGGCATAATGGGAAAGCCTATTTGGGATAATGCAACCGGGTGTGGACCGGATAAAAAACCGTTGGAAATTTACATGTTTATCGATCCTCTTTGCCCGGAATGCTGGGCGCTGGAGCCAATTGTTAAAAAGCTCCAAATTCGATACGGCAGATATTTCACGCTGAAACATGTAGTCAGCAGCCAAATATCCAGACTGAATCTGGGAAAGAAAAAAAACCATGTAGATATAGCTGAATTATGGGAGAAGACCGCAAGCCGAACAGGAATGTCCTGTGATGGGACCCTTTGGTTTGAAAACCCGATCTGCACTCCATATTTGGCTTCCATGGCATTGAAAGCAGCTGAACTGCAAGGCAAAAGGGCAGCTTCCAAATTCCTTAGGAAAGTCCAGGAATATTTGTTTTTAAATAAGGAGAACATCTCCAATCTCGACATTCTGATGGAATGCGCTGAGGCAGTAGGGCTTGATACTGAAGAGTTTAAGAAGGATTTACATTCCACCAGCGTTGCGAAGGCATTGCAATGCGACTTGAAGATTACTTCGGAAATGGAAGTATCAGAAATACCAACTTTGGTTTTCTTCAATGAGAATATCGAAGATGAAGGCTTAAAGGTAACTGGTTTATATCCATTTGAAGTATATGTCCAAATTATTATGGAACTATTGAACGAAATGCCTGACCCCGCTCCGCCACCCCCGCTTCAAAAGTTCTTGTCCCACTTCAATCTCGTTGCTTCCAAGGAAATTGCGGAGGTATACGATATGACGATTGAAGAAGTGGAAAAGGAAATGAAAAAGTGGGTTCTGCAGCAGAAAGTGAAAAAGGTTCCAGCAAAATATGGCACCTTTTGGAGATACATCGGGGAAAATTAATATATTAAACAAATATAAAAACAAGAAAAGGCCTGGCACCGAGCCAGGCCTTTCCATTTACGAACAAAGGGGATGGGAGAAATTTTTCACGGTCAAACAAAGGGGTATATGTTTGCTTGTGATCAACTTCACACTAGTAATATAGCATGTATGAACTTGTATTTGCAAGTGTATGTTAGTTATTTCACAATATTGTCAAAATCAATTAACAACATGTCTTCTTGCATTTATGCATATACATATACCATCAATTCATGTGGAGTGAATACGCATATGAAATCAAAATGGATGATGGCTTCCATGTTATCCTTTTTCTTTGTATCTTTTTGGATCAACATGATGGGACTTATGAAAATGTATCCTATCTATATCACTTCTCCTCTCTTGTTTTTATCACTCTTTATTCTAGTTTATTATTTCAGCATAAAAAACAAATTTCGAGGCTTTAAGTGAAAATTTTGAAAGACTGTTTTCGCATACTTTTTGATGACATCATGAAATGTGAATGATTTCCGCTCCAGGATGCTCGCTTTCTGAGGGGCGTGCGTGTGATCCCTCCGGGGTCTCGCACCTTCCACTCCAATCTCCCCCTTTTTTCATGGTTTGCAATTACATTGGAAAAACACCACTAATAAAAAAACTAAAAGGATGATGCAAACGCACCATCCTTTTTACATTAAGATTAGGACAATAATTCTTCCATTTCAGTCAGCTTCTCTTCAAATACTTTAAGTGCGGCTTCGATCGGGGCGGAAGTTGTCATATCCACTCCTGCTTTTTTCAATACTTCAATCGGATAATCGGAGCTTCCTGCTTTCAAGAAATCTACGTAGCGAGAAACCGCTTCGTCCCCTTCATCCAAGATTTGTTGGCTGAGCGCAGTTGCAGCACTGAAACCTGTTGCATATTGGTACACATAATAGTTGTAATAAAAATGTGGGATCCTTGACCACTCCAGCCCAATCTGTTCGTCGATGACAATATCTTGATCACCAAAATATTTCTTGTTCAGGTTGTAATACTCTTCCGTCAATAAATCTGCCGTCAGGGCTTCCCCCTCCTGGGCTTTTTTATGGATGAGGTGCTCAAATTCGGCAAACATGGTCTGGCGGAATACCGTCCCCCTGAAGCCCTCCAAATAATGATTCAACAAGTAAATTCTCTTCTTTTCATCATCGATCGTATTCAGCAAATAATCGTTCAGCAAAGCCTCATTGCATGTCGAGGCTACCTCCGCGACGAAAATGGAATAATGGCCATAAGTGTATGGCTGATAGTTGCGTGTATAATAGCTATGGACACTATGGCCGAACTCATGTGCGAGTGTAAATAAATTATTTACATTATCCTGCCAATTCATTAATATATATGGGTTTGTTCCATATGCACCAGAGGAATACGCACCGCTTCTCTTTCCTTTATTCTCTTCAACATCAACCCATCTGTTATTGAAGCCTTCCTCCAGGATTTTTTTATATTCATCCCCAAGTGGTGCGAGGCCTTTTAGAACAAGATCTTTTGCCTCATCATATGGGATTTCCATTTTCACATCTTTTACGAGCGGTGTATATAGGTCATACATATGCAGTTCATCTACACCAAGGATCTTTTTTCGGAGCTTGATATATCGATGCAGCAGATGCAAATTCTCATTGACAGTGTTGACCAGGTTATCGTAGACACTCTCAGGAATATTGTTTGCCGCCAGGGCAGCATGGCGGGCTGAATCGAAATGACGCACACGGGCATTGAAATTATCATTTTTCACTTGGCCGCTCAGTGTGCTGGCAAACGTATTCCGGAAGTTGCCATATGTATCATAGACAGCTTTAAAAGCTTCTTCTCTCACCCGGCGGTCTGAACTTTCCAAGAATCGGATGTATCTTCCATGTGTAATTTGAACTTCTTCTCCATTTTCATCTTGAATGGAAGGGAACTCCAAATCAGCATTGTTCAGCATTCCAAACGTGTTGCTTGAAGCATTCAACACTTCACCGGCTTGTGCCAGCAAAGCTTCCTCTTCAGCTGATAACACATGTGGCCTTTGTAGATTGATTTCTTCCAGAGCATGTTCATACTGCTCCAATTCAGCTTTCTCTTCCAAGAATTTCTTGATTTTCCCTTCATCAATCGATAATATTTCAGGCGTGACGTAAGCTAATGCACTGGAGATTTGTGTATATAGGTTTTTGGCACGATCATCGAGCCCTTGATAATATGAATTTGTCGTATCCTGGTCATATCTCATATGAGAATACGCATATAGTTTGCCCATCCGTTCCAGTACCTCATCCTGGTATTGAAATAGCTCCAACAGATTCTCTGCACTTTCGCTCAGTTTACCTTTGAAAGATTCGGCCTTTTCCAACAGGTTCTTGATTTCTTTGAATTCTTTTTCCCATTTTTCATCGGTTGCGAAAATATCCTCTAGCTTCCATGTCATCTCCACCGGCACATCTTTGCGGCCAGGCAGCGCCTTTGTTGCAGTAGCTTTTTCCATATAAATCCTCCATTCTTTCGTGGCACGAAAATAAAATTCCTTTATTACTTATTCTTTTTTTCTCCGTATATTCCTTCAAAAAATGTGAATCATCCGATTAAACTGCCCATTAATTTTCATCAGATTTTCCAAATAAAATTTTTTCTCAAAATCTAAACTCTTCAACATATTCTGCTCAAATAAAAAGGGTTTTAACAGCAAATATCTTTCAGGAGACAATCGCTTCATATATCCAAGCGAACAAAGCAAATCCAAGTATTGAATGACCATATCCCTTGAGTGATCTATTTTCAATAAGGGAAGACACCTCTTTTTTAGGCATCCCTGTTTAATCCGCTCTTCAATCATTGCTGTGCATCCCTTCGCTGAGATACACTCCCCCTCCCGTTTAAACCTGATATTGTCATACCAGACAAAAAACTGCCACTCGATTGGGTGTACAGCCATCGTGTACATAGATGGAACCGGCAGACCTATTTGGGGAGACATAACGAGTAGGTTCTTTCCACTATTATACACACACTGCAAAAATGGGTCTTTGTATTTTCTCGAGAAACGCATTCTTTGCCCGGCCCATCTAGCTTTCTCCATTAGCCAATGGGAAAGAGGGATTTTTAGCTGTTTCGTTTGGATGGAAGACAATTGTGATGGATGAAGCTGATGGAGTGGTAAGGTGGTTATTACACTGTAGATTTTCTTTGAGGAAATCGGGAATGGTCTTGATAGATGAAGAAGGCTTTTCTTTTGGGGACAATAGCTGAGAAGATATAGCCCTGAATCCTGCATGTGTTGAAAAAATGACCATTGAAATGCGGATAACTGATTAACAGATGGTGAGGCTCCGTAAATTTTTTCAAAAACAGGACCTAAAATCCAGATCGGATGAATATCTGCACTTATATACCCTTTTGTGCGATTGACCATATCTTCAATCGGGATTGCTGAACACTGATACTCAAGCGAATATATTCGATCTTCCCATTGAAAAAGAATATCCGGCCTTTGACCGATCGCAGGGAGATATGGTTCTAATTCAGCATGTACCCCCCTATGGCTTGTTAGCCAGTTATATAAATCAAGCTTTCCCTGCAAGTGGACTTTACTTTCCCCCTCGCTAAAGCTGCAGCTGGAATTAGGCATATGCGAAAAATGCGGAAATTTAATGTTTCCAACCCTCATGTGGACTCTCTCATGACAATGTGGACAGTAAAAGTTCATTTCTTTTCTGATGGATCGCAATTCCTCCTTCGGAAAACCATGAACCAATGAAAAAACTTCTCCAATCTGATTAACAGCTGTAAGCACATTTTCACCTCCTTCCCATATATTCCATAACACATTGGAATTTCCTGCAAAAAAAATGACGAATTTTCATTCGTCAAAAGTTGTTAATCATTATCTTCTGTAGATCACAGTAATGGTGAGAGCAGCCTTGAGGTCGATTCCAGCAGCCGATATCCTAAATGGCGTTTATTGAATGACTCCAATTCAATTTCTTTCGCGTTATCTAAATCATTTTTATATTCTTTTACCAATGTTTGCGTACTTAATGTGCGATAGAGGAATGCATTCACTTCGAAATTTAAATGAAAGCTTCTCATATCCATATTTGATGTACCGATGGAAGCGAGTTCATTGTCGACGATGACGATCTTGCTGTGCATGAATCCTTGTTCATATTCAAAAATCTTAACGCCCGCTTCAAGAAGTTCAGGAAAATAAGAGCGTGAAGCATGAAAGACGATCCTTTTATCAGGACGGTTTGGCACAAGCAACCTGACATCAATGTTGCTTAATGCAGCTATCTTCAGTGCTGAAAAGATATCTTCATCCGGAATGAAATAAGGAGAAGCAATCCAGACAGAATGCTCGGCCGAGTTAATCATAGAAAAGAAAATATCCTTCAAGACGCTCCACTCATTATCAGGGCCGCCTGCAATCATCTGCACTCCCCCATCTTGAAAGAGCTCTGAAGGTTCTGTGCTGATGTATTCTTCATTTAAGAAATCATCATTAGTCATATAATACCAATCCTGAAAAAAGATCAATTGCAACGACTTAACGGCTTCTCCATGAACCATGAGATGGGTATCTCTCCAAAAGCCAAAGTGCCTGCTTCTTCCGAGATATTCATCGCCTATGTTCAATCCCCCAACGAATCCAACCTTGCCATCGATGACAATGATTTTCCGATGGTTGCGGAAATTAAATTTATTATTTAAAAAAGGAAGCTTAACCGGTCCAAATGGGACCATTTCGACGCCCGCACTTTTCAGTTCATTTACATACGATTTAGATAATTTCCAAGAACCCACTGCATCATAGAGGAACCTAATCTTCACTCCATTCTCAGCACGGTCAATAAGAATGTCTTTTATTTCACTTCCGATTTCATCATGTCTGACAATATAATATTCCAGATGAATATGGTCTTGAGCATTCATCAATTCATCTTTAATGAATTGAAACGTCTCCTCCCCATTTGTGAGGACCTTCGTTGAGGTCGAAAACGAAACCGGGCTATGTCCAAGCCTCTGTGCTAAATGATATAGCTTCTTTTGATGCTCGCCAAGCTGCTCTAACCTGGAATCATGGTCATCTGGAAATGACTCATACTTCGTATATGCTTCTTGATCTAAAACGTATTTTTTTCTGAACATTTTTTCTTTTCGGTAATTCCTGCCAAAAAGAAGATAAAAAATAAAGCCAAGGAGTGGAAATCCCCCTAAAACAATGAGCCAAGTCAACGTTTGGGTAGGATGTCTATTTTCCATAAAAATGACCAGTCCGATAAAAATAACGGACAATGAGATGATGAAGCTTGCATATTTCAATAAATCATAATCGAGCCAATTTTGAAGCAGATAGTAAAATGCCGTTAGTGCACCAATAAAAATCAAAAGCCTGACAGTATTTTTCAAACAACAAACACCTACCATTCCAATTACACACAATATTCCATATTAAAAATACCGATTTCTTAAAGAAATCGGTATCGATGAGCTATCACGAAAAGTGCTCATTCAAGACAGGAAATACATTTTCCTCAATGACCACATTCCCGTATTCTTCCAACCTGTGTATGGTCATTTGCGTGTCATAACCATATTCCAGAAGGATACTCAAGACATTATCTATATTTTCCTCTTCAAATACATCTTCTGGGAATTCTACATACAAATAATATTTGTTCTCAAACGAGTAAAGTTTTGTCATCAATTGATCCAGTCCTGGGCGTTTTGCCAATGAAATGACATCTTCAAAGTCTTTGAATGTCAACAGGAATTCAAGTGACTCTTCATTATCGGTATCTTGCTGCCTGAGCTGGAAATGCTGGTCCAACAGCTCTTCGATTTTTTCATCAACCGGAAGCTCCTTTAGCTTATCTTCCGGGATAGGCAGCTCGAATTTTTGACCGTCCTTAGAAAGTTGAGCTCTGGTAACAAGCACTTCAAGACCTTTATCAAGGGCCTGTACCTGTATCCATAATGGGCCTTCAACCGAGAATTCTTCTTCCTGATGGACTTCATCCATCATTTCCCAAAATAATTCTTCACTTCTTTCACGATTGTACCAAATCTCTTCGCGATCGAAGCCTCTTTCCTCTATATCAATATAAGAAATGTAAAACTTAACTGTATCTTCGTTAATTCTTTCGATTTCCACTTTCAACTCTCCCTTCTTTTTAAAAGTGTTGAAGGGACTGCACCCCCGAGCTCATGCTCCAATCGATGGTGAATATTATACAAAGTATTTTGTACCTTGTACTCTTATTTTATGATAAATGAGACTGAAATGGAAACAAAATGTGTTCCATCTTTTGAAAATAATCAAATACCCAGTAGCTTTCAAGCATTTTGGTTATTTTATCGAATTTGACCGTAAAATTCAAGACTAAAGTATTATTGGTATTCACAAAATGCAAAAGAATTAAACCCATCATTCACACTTTGCTCTATTATGGCGTAAATGGCAAAAAAAACCTTCAAGCTAAAAAGTTTGAAGGTTTTTAAAAATTAATTCACCAATTTTTGAGCTTCGCGCAATTGAAAGGTTCTTACTTTTCGTGGCAGGAATCTTCTGATTTCATCTTCATTGTATCCCACTTGAAGCCGTTTTTCATCGATGATAATCGGACGTCTTAACAAACCAGGATTTTCCTGGATAAGCTCAAACAATTGTTGGAGCGGCAGTGTTTCAAGGTCTACATTTAACTTTTGGAAAATTTTAGAACGGGTGGAGATGATTTCATCAGTTCCATCTTCAGTCATTCTCAATATTTCCTTGATTTCTTCCAGGCTAAGGGGCTCTGAAAAAATATTTCGCTCAGTATATGGAATTTCATGTTCCTCTAGCCATGCTCTCGCTTTGCGACATGATGTGCAACTCGGTGAAGTGTATAATGTAACCATTTCTTCATTCACACTCCCTTATATAATAATGAAATTTTTATTAAATGGAGGATTTTTAAATTATAATTAATATAAAGAAAAAATCTCTATTATGTATTATACACTAATTAAAATAAATTGAACATAGATTTTCACATAATGTAATATTTGTTATACATTTATTGTACAGAATGTGACAAGAATTTGTTGCTTTATAGTATATGTTCCCGCGTGCGAATCATTTAAACCTATAATCTTCTAATTAATAATCATTGTTTCTTCATTTAACATGAAGCGCCAGGGCCGCCATACGAATCCGTTTCGATATGAAAATGCCAGGCGCTTCTGTACATTTGTTGCTATGAAATATAGTGAGTAACTTTGAGAAAGGTTAAGGTTCATTGCTATTCATCAAATCAAAGATTGTGCAAGGAAGTTTTCCACTGCAGAAGGCTCGCTTTCCGCGGGTTCTCACAGGAAGTGAGGTCGTTCGATTTTGGCACACGAACTGCCGAACTGAATCGAACTTCCATCTTACCTCTCCTCGGTTTCACCTGTGGTATATCACCTGATCCGCCAATCCCTCTGAAGTCCTGAACCTACAACTGCAATCAACAGCTCTATGCTGCATTTTCACATCGTAAAAACAGTTTGAGGCTCTTTAAATGTCCTCAAGCATGTCAACGGCTTTTTCCTGCTCCTCATCATACGTCAACACTTCCTCTACAGGCTGGTAGGATGAACCATAAAATTTTTCATCATTATACGTATGGATCATTTCATATGTTTTCTTCATTGCTTCATATACTTGCTCTTCAGACTCATCATTAGGAGCCCAATATAAAATCTCCATCGCATTTATTTCATTCGTTGCCAATGATCTTCTCCGATACCCAATGCTTGTAGCGTGTTCAAAACCTTCCCTTTTGTAGAACCTCAAGCGTTTTTCTGTATCTGTATCTTCGTAGTCAACAGGCTCTACTTCTAAAATGATCGGTTTATTCTTTGCCTTCAGCTTTTCGATGAGCTTATGGCCTAATCCCTGTCCCCTTGCATCCTTGGAAACGAATAAATAGTCAATGAATACAAATTCGTCGGATTCGACATACATCAGGACGTGAAGCGGCCCTTCATCCTTATGATAGATATCGCTCTTTTCTTTCAGCAATGATTCCATATGTTCCTTTGATTTCATTTCCTCAACAGGGAAATATTGATTTAATTTTTCATACCAATGCATGGATCTACTCCTTTAATTTTATTCCCAATCAATAAACTCCCATCTTCTTATTCATATTATTTCAACAATAATGGCTTTTAATTCAGGACATGCTGCATACAATGTTATAGATTAGAGCAGTCTTACAGTTTGATCTAAATAAAAAGATGGAGGTTCATATGAATGATTGAGTATGTAACAGAATTGATTTTGTTCTCCCTTTTTGTGATCGGATCGACCGCCATAATGGGTGTGCTCACAAATGGTATTGGAAGAGCTGTTTTTGGTGGCAAAAACAAAAAGCACTTTGTAGGTCAGTCAGCAAAAATGCAGACCGGGTGGAATAAAGTAGGTGGTCAAAAGAAAAAATCTACTCTTTAATGATACAAGAAATAAAAATGAAGTCAAATTTTTCCCACTATTTTATACCCTTTTTTCCAAATAGATAAACATCATTTAATATTCATTATTTTAAAGGTACTTATCCTTAAATCTCGATGTTAAAGGTTAATTTCCGAAATCCGGAAAAGGCTAAAAAGCATGCTGGACCGTAGAATAATAGGTCCAGCATTTTTTATGGTGTATAATCGACTCCTGGCGTATATCGGTTGCTCGCATTCCATACTAAATACTCATGGATGCCGTTATCCTTCAATGCTTTTATTTGAGCTTCCACCTGTGATTTACCATACACTTGATAGTTACCGCTTCCCAGCCATGAAGCTGTAAAATCTTGAATCCATGGCCTGGATGTTGGCGGATTTTTTAGCTGTTCAAGTTTTTTCTTCTCTACCTTGCTATATTCCGCAACCAACTTGTACGGCTCCAGATCTGGATTTTTTATCCCAAAATAAGAGGTCCAATGACTTGGATAGATCATAGAGGAAATGACATCCACATGATTCGATATTTTAGAGAAGTTTTGGCCGATTCCGGGTGCTTCCGGAAGTGTTGCCGTATATCCAAAAATATCGACCGATACCTTCACACCATAAGGTTTGAGCTTTTCTTTTGCATACGAAACAAAGTCGGTTACAGCAGAGACACGCTGCTGTACTCCATCCCCTTCTAAATCTTTATAGTTACCTTCACTATATTTCAATTCTTTATCCCTTTTTTCAAAGCCTTCAGGAAATCTCACATAATCAAATTGGATTTCTTGAAAACCCAGCTTCGCAGCCTCGAGAGCAACCCCGACGTTATATTCCCAAACTTCCTTTAAAAAAGGGTTTACAAAAGATTCCCCCCTGCCGTTTTTCCACAGGTCCTTTCCATCCATAAAGGACCATTCCGGCTTTGCATTTGCCAACACGGTATCCTTGAAAACAACGACTCGGGCTATCGGATAAATTTTCTTCTCCTCAAGCGTCTTCAACAGGGCTTTCGGATCTTTTATATAATTTTTTCCGATCTTGGAATAGGGTGATGACGGATCCGGTTTATACGTCATATTTCCCCGATCGTCCTTAATATCAATGACCATCGTGTTCAGATCGGTTGAATCAACTAATTTGATCAAACCGGGAAATTTACTTGCACCTGCAGAATTCCCAGTTACATAAATCCCTCTAACTGCATCGGGATAATCAAAGTGGTAACCTGAATTAAATGCAAATCTGACAGGCTGTTCCGGCAGACTTTTTTCTTTGATTGACAATTCTCTCTTCGAATTCAACGAGACCTCATCATTAGATTTTGAATGAGCCGAATCCTTGAAATAAATAGCCGGGATCAAGAAAACCAAAACCATCAAAAAAAGCCCAAACCATTTCATTAATTTCAATATCACACACACCTTTTTAACGAAATATGTATTTTCTGTAATGATTTGTTACTTACTATTATTCTATTAAACCACACTCAAAACAATAGGTATAATTAGGGAGTGTCTGTCGAAATTTCCGAGGAAATCAGAAAAGCGATGACGGCTTGATTAGAGGCGTAGAGATTGGACTGAAGCACCGCGGGATAAAGGAAACACAAAAGGTGTTACACTTTTGATATTGACTTATCGTAGACGAGGCGAGGAAAGTTCACGAGCCATTAGCTGCAGGAGCTGGACAAACTGAAAAATGGCTGACTTAAACGCGTATGGTCCTTTACTAGTAAAGAAAAAAGGCTGATCCCTTAAAGGATCAACCTCCTATCATTAATGTTTATATTGAGCTTTATACTGTGCCATTTCCTTTTCTGAACAGTAAACAAAATGGCCTGGTACAACTTCGCGCATCTTCACTTCTTCACCATCTGCATAATCATGTACATTCGGATCATAAGATTTACGCTTACGAGAACGCTCATACTCAGGATCTGGAAGCGGGATAGCAGACAATAAGGATTGAGTATATGGGTGCAGGGGATTTTTATATAAATTCTCTGCTGTCGTCAACTCAACGAGCTTCCCAAAATACATAACTCCGATTCTATCGCTGATGTATTTAACCATCGACAAATCATGGGCGATAAATAAATATGTCAATCCTTTTTCTTTTTGCAGTTTTTTCAAAAGATTGACAACCTGCGCCTGAATGGATACATCCAAAGCCGAAATCGGTTCATCGGCAATGATGAAATCAGGGTCAACTGCCAAAGCACGAGCGATGCCGATACGCTGTCTTTGTCCACCGGAAAATTCATGCGGATAGCGGTTGGCATGCTCTTTGTTCAGACCGACTGTTTCCAGGAGGTCGTAAACAATTTTTCTGCGCTCTTCATTTGATTTTGCCAGCCCGTGGATGTCAATCCCCTCAGCAATGATATCAATGACTTTCATTCGAGGATTCAGTGATGCATAAGGATCTTGGAAAATCATCTGCATCTTGCGATTGAACTTCATTAAATCGGCCTTTGATTTCTTGCCGTGTACATTTTCGCCTTTAAATAACACTTCTCCATCAGTCGCATCATAAAGGCGGATGATCGTCCTTCCAGTCGTCGATTTTCCACAGCCGGATTCACCAACAAGCCCTAATGTTTCACCTTTGAAAATATCGAAAGTGATGCCATCAACGGCACGGACTTCATTGGCGCGTCCTGGGTTGAAGTGCTGTTTTAAATTCTTGATTTCAAGTAATTTTTCTGCCATATCTTACAGCTCCCCCTTTTTCAAAGATGGACCTGCACCAGGGAATTGACGCATCCTCATTTTTACTGCTTCAGGAGGCTCCACTTTCGGTGCATCAGGATGTAATAGCCATGTTGCTGCATAGTGTGTATCAGAGACCTTGAACATTGGCGGTTCTTTTTCCAAATCGATTTTCATCGCATATTCATTACGGGCCGCAAATGCGTCTCCCTTTGGTGGATCCAATAAATCTGGAGGAGATCCAGGTATCGCATACAACTCGGAATCCGTTGCATCCATATTCGGCATCGAGCTGATCAAGCCCCAAGTATATGGGTGCTGAGGGTTATAGAAAATCTCATCGACCGTACCGACCTCTACAATCTTACCGCCGTACATAACAGCAACACGATCGGCTACATTTGCCACAACGCCGAGATCATGTGTGATAAAGATGATTGATGTGTCAATTTTTTTCTGCAAATCCTTCATCAGTTCCAAGATTTGTGCCTGGATTGTTACGTCCAAAGCGGTCGTTGGCTCATCGGCAATCAAAACTTTCGGATTGCAAGCCAGTGCGATGGCAATAACGACACGCTGCCTCATTCCGCCTGAAAATTGATGCGGATACTGTTTAAGACGAATTTCCGGTTTAGGAATCCCAACAAGCTTTAATAATTCCAAAGCTCTATTGCGAGCTTCTGATTTGCTTAATTTTTGATGCTTCAAAAGTGGTTCCATGATCTGTTTACCGACTGTCATCGTTGGATTCAATGATGTCATCGGATCCTGGAAGATCATTGAAATGTCCTTGCCTCGGATTTTCTGCATTTCTTTTTCTGAAGCCTTGGATAAATCCTTGCCATTAAAAAGAATCTCACCCGACTTAATTTCGGAGCTAGACTCAGGCAAAAGCCTCATGATCGACTTCGTCGTTACCGATTTACCAGAACCAGACTCCCCAACAATTGCTAATGTTTCACCTTTATATAGATCAAAATTCACTCCACGTATTGCCTGAACTTCACCGGCAAACGTGTGGAACGAAATCTGAAGATCGTTTACTTCTAGTAATTTTTCCATCTATTTTCACCTGCCCTATTAATCGCGCATTTTTGGATCTAATGCGTCACGTAAACCGTCCGCCAATAAGTTGAATGCAATCATCACCAAACAGATAATGACCGCCGGAAACAAAATAATATGCGGCAAAATCTGCATTGTACGATACCCATCCTCGATCAGTGTACCAAGTGAAGCTGCCGGTGCTTGAAGTCCGAGTCCGATGAAGCTCAAAAATGCCTCGAAGAATATCGCATTTGGAATCGTGAACATCGTATTAATGATGATGACACTTGCCAAGTTAGGGATAAGATGTTTGAATATGACTTTCCCGTTGCTTGCTCCAAGTGTACGTGATGCAAGTACATATTCCTGACTTTTCAGCTTCAACGTCTGACCACGAACAACCCTTGCCATTGTAATCCAGCCGGTGATCGTGATCGCAATAGTGATCGACAGAATACCTGGTTCTAAAATCAAGATCATCAAAATTACTACGATAATATTTGGAATTCCCACAAGTACTTCAATGATACGCTGCATGACATTGTCCACTCTTCCGCCGTAGTAGGCAGAAATCCCTCCGTAAGCAACACCGATGACCATATCAATAAATGCTGCGAGTACGGCGATATACAATGAAATTTGGGTACCTTTCCATGTACGGGCGAATAAATCGCGCCCAAGTCCGTCAGTTCCGAACCAATAATTCTCATCAACATGCTTTCTTTCATACATATCGACTTTTTTCCCGCCCAGAGTCATTGTACCATCGAATATTCCTAACTTCTCCAACCCTGGAACCTTTGGTGGCAGGTTGGCATGAGCTAAGTTTTGCTCTTTATAGTTTTGCTTTGTCATATACGGACCAGCAAACGCCATAAATGTCAATATAACCAAAAGAATCAAGGCAAGTATTGCCCCTTTGTTCTTTTTAACGCGAAGCCATGCATCCTGCCAGTAATTCAAACTTGGCTTGGCGATTCTTTCACTAGATGCCGTATCCATTTCAGCGGGTTGAAATAATTCTTTTGAGATGTTTTCTGGTTGATTCATTATTTTTTACCTCCCGCTAGACGAATTCTCGGATCAATCAATCCATATAGCAAGTCTACAATTAAAATAATCGTGATTAATGCGAATGCAAAAAGAAGTGTCGTTCCCATGATGATCGGGTAGTCATTCGTCATAATCGATTTTACAAACTGTTCCCCGATTCCAGGGATTGAAAAGATTTTTTCAACGACAAGTGATCCGCCCATCAGGCTGACAGCCAAAGGACCCAAAACCGTGATTAATGGGATCAACGCGTTCCTTAGTGCATGTTTAAAAGCAATTTCGAAAGAATTGGCACCTTTCGCTTTTGCCAATGTGATATAGTCGGAACCTAAAACCTCAATGAGCTCAGAACGCATGAAGCGGGCTCCGATCGCAATCGGGAACATTGCCAATGCCACAGTCGGAAGAATACTATATGAGAAACCATTCCAGAATGCTACCGGAAAGATTTCAAACTTTACAGCCAGCACATATTGCAACAATGCTGCAAATACGAAGGAAGGAATCGATTTCCCAAGCACGGCAATAAAGGTACTGGAGTAGTCAACCCAGGTATTTTGATAAACCGCTGCTAATATCCCTAATATTACTCCTAATATGGTCCCAACAAACATTGCCTGTATACCTAACATTGCCGATGGACCTATACGTTCTGCAAGAAGCTGTGTTACGGGGTGATTGTCAAATTGGAAGGAAACTCCTAAATCTCCTTTAACAAGTCCAAACATATATTTGGCATATTGAACCGGCACCGGATCATTCAATCCGTATTTTTCTTTCATGATATGAACTTGTGCCGCAGATAATTTTTGGTCATTAAATGGGGAACCTGGCAAGACCTTCATGAGGAAAAATGTGAACGAAGCAATGATAAATAAAGTAATGATCATGTAAATGACACGTTGTAAAATGTACTTCGTCATTGCTGCACCTCCTAGTAAACTATATATCTTTTATTTTCTTTTTATCTATTTTCATTTGCATTTCAGGCAAATTATTTTCGAAAAATTCATCAAAGTTCGACAATTCTTTTACAGGGAAAAAGAGAGTATACACGAGGATATACTCTCTTTCCGCTATTCGGAAATCTCAGCCTATATTACTTTTCAATGTAAGCCCACTTGTAGCTGAAGTCAGCTCCGAATGGATGTACAACTAAATCTTTAACATATTTTTGCTGTAATACTGCTCTAGCGCGTTGGTATAATGGTCCGATACCAGCATCTTGTTCAATCAAGATTTTTTCAGCTTTTTGAAGAGCTTCATAACGTTCTTTACTCTTATCAGGTGTTGCCAAAGTTGTTTGAGCTTCTTTGATCAACTTGTCATACTCAGGGTCAGAGTAGCCGGATTTATTTTGAGATCCGCCTGTCAACCATAGATCAGAGAATGTCATTGGATCCTGATAGTCAGGGCCCCATCCAGCAACTTGGATGTCATAGTCTTGCTTAGAATCTAAATCAAGACGGATTTTGAAAGGTACTTCTTTAAGAGAAATTGATAAACCAGGAAGGTTTTTCTCTAATTGGTTTTTGAAATATGCATCCATGTTTTTGGAAACATCTGAATCTCCGCCTAGGATTTCAAGGCTTAGCTTGTCAGTTCCAAGCTCCTTCAGACCTTTTTGCCAATAATCTTGTGCTTTTTTTAGATCATACGTATTCATGTCTCCGTTTGCTTTTCGGAAATCATCTCCGTCTGGCGTTTTAACGAAGTCTTTTGGAACTTCATAGTTTGCAGGAACTGAACCGTTTGCAAGAACTGTATCTACCATTGATTGTTTATCGACTGCCAATGATAATGCAAAGCGGATGTTTTTGTTCGCAAGCGCTGTTTTCTTTCCGTTGCGCTCTTGGTTATATTTGAACCAGAAAATAGTAGGCTCAAGGTATTTGATTAAATCTTTATCGTTTTCATATTGTGCTACATATTCAGCACTCAAACCTACACGGTCGATTTTGCCTGTTTTGTAAAGGTTTACACCTGTACCTGTTTCTTTAACAACGTTTACGTTGATTGTTTTAAGTTTTACAGAATCTTTGTCCCAATAGTTGTCGTTCTTTTGGAATTTCCAAGAAAGACCAGTTCCGTTCCAATCACTCAATGTGAATGGTCCGTTGTAGATCATGTTGTCGCTGTTTGTTGCATATTTGTCGCCTTTTGATTCAACATATTTTTGATTTTGCGGATAGAAGATTGCAAATGACATTAAAGATTTGAAGTAAGGAACCGGACGCTCTAATGTAACTTCTAGAGTTTTATCGTCGATTGCTTTAACTCCCAATTGGTCTGGAGCCATTTTGCCATCTGCGATGTCAGCTGCGTTTTTGATGACGCCGCTCATCATGTAGGCACCATAAGGAGTTGCATTTTTCGGGTCGATTGTTTGTCTCCAAGCATATACGAAATCGTTCGCAGTTACTGGATCACCGTTTGACCATTTTGCATCACGAAGTTTGAACGTGTAAGTCATTCCGTCTTCGCTCATTTTAGGCTCTTCAGCAGCCATCCCTAAAGTTGGCTTGTTGTCTTTGCCTAAACGCATTAATCCTTCAAATACTTGGTTCATGACGTTCAATGAAACTGCATCCTGTGCCATGATTGTATTCATGGTTGGGATTTCTGCACTTTCCGTAACATTCAATACTTGTTCAGCTGCAGGTGCTTCTTTGCCGCCTTTGTCTGAACCAGTGTTGCCGCCAGCATCTTTACTGTCATCTTTGCCGTAACAAGCAGACAAGAACATGCTGAGCACTAGCGATAAGCATAAAAGTAATAAAAATTTTGACTTCTTCACTAGTAGACCTCCCTTTTTTATTTTTCTGAAAAATTTCTACAATGATTATTATACATAAATTCAGAAGATTGTACATTACTTTTTTTAAAAAAACTTTACATAATTGAAATATTTTTATTATTCAATCAAAACTATTTCGGTTTCAGTAATAAAATTTTTCATTATATTTTAGGGCTGTAAAGTGTTGCCGTTAAGCCTTTTGCCCTAAATAAAAAATTTTACAAATATAGCTTTTCTTCAAGATATCCCATGTGTTTCTTCCTTTATTTTCATTGTATGTGTTTCGAGAATTTTGTAATATAAAGACGAAAGCATTTCAATTGGATGTCAATAAAAGAAGGGTGTAGATTTATGCTTCGAAAAATTGCCAAGCAATTCCTTCCATCGCAGATCGTCATATTTGCGATTTTGTTCATTAAGTATCATGGAATAACACTTGTCGACTATATAAATGTTTCTTTCTTGATCGGAGGCATATTCTTATTCTTTTCCATCTCAATCTTTTTGCTGAGCAGTGGATTTTTCGACTTGGTGACCCAAGGCTTCCGGCGAACGTTTGCCATCAATTCGAAGATGATCTCCAAAGAAGAGGTTGATGAAATGAGGCCATTGTCTGAGTTGATTACGATTCCATATATTCCATCCATGATCAATGGCTTTCTATTATATGCGATTATGCTCATCTGCCTCTGGATATACTATTTATAGGAAGAAAAGGCTTGAAAACAGTAATTAGATTCAATATAATAATGTCATCTATAAAAGAAGGCAGCGATAAAGAGTAGTATATTTGCTTCCCGTTTCCAGAGAGCTTGTGGGGCTGAAAACAAGCAGCGGCGCAAATGGAATGGACTTTTGAGCCTCGATCGTGAAAAGCCAGTGCCCAATAGCGATCGGCGTATGTCAAACGTTAACTTGACTCCATATTTTTATGGACTAAGGCGGCCGAATTTCGGCACTTAGGGTGGTACCGCGGATGTATAACCAACCATTCGTCCCTATTATTATTATTGGGATGGATGGTTTTTTGTTTGTCACAACAAATTTTTGAGAAAGAGCCTTATGAAAAGTTATTTATTTAAAACCTTATTTATATATAGGAGGAAATCATGATGAAAACCATCTTTTCAGGAATCCAGCCGAGCGGAACAATCACGCTTGGCAACTATATCGGTGCAATGAAGCAATTTGTGGATTTGCAAAATGAATATAACTGCTACTTCTGCATCGTCGATCAGCATGCCATCACCGTTCCACAAGATCGACTGGAGTTGAGGAAGAACATCAAAAGCCTTGCAGCTCTCTATCTAGCTGTGGGGATCGACCCAGAAAAAACAACCCTTTTCATCCAATCAGAAGTTCCTGCCCACGCACAGGCCGGATGGATGCTCCAGTGCGTTGCCTATATCGGGGAACTCGAGCGAATGACTCAGTTCAAGGACAAATCTCATGGGAAAGAAGCTGTTTCAGCAGGCTTATTGACTTATCCACCATTGATGTCTGCGGATATCTTGCTTTATAAGACCGACTTGGTGCCCGTCGGTGAAGATCAAAAGCAGCATATTGAATTGACAAGGGATCTTGCTGAAAGATTCAACAAGAAATACAACGATATTTTCAGGATTCCGGAAGTGAGAATCCCGAAAGTCGGTGCCCGTGTCATGTCCCTACAGGATCCGATGAAAAAAATGAGTAAATCGGATCCTAATAAAAAAGCGTTCATAACGTTATTGGACGATCCGAAGCAAATCGAAAAGAAAATCAAAAGTGCCGTGACGGACTCAGACGGCATCGTAAAGTATGACAAAGAGAATAAACCTGGTGTATCGAACCTACTTTCCATTTATTCGATCCTTGGTAAAAAATCTGTTGATGAATTGGAAGCATATTATGAAGGAAAAGGATACGGAGAGTTTAAATCCGACTTAGCTCAACTTGTTGTCGAAACGATCCAGCCTATCCAGGAAAAATATAATGCTTTGATGGAGTCGACAGAGCTTGATGAAATCCTGGACAAGGGAGCTGAAAAGGCCAATTATGCAGCCATGAAAATGGTCAAGAAAATGGAAAATGCCATGGGCTTGGGTAGAAAAAGAAAATAATTGACATTGGACCGGGTGAATATCCCGGTCTTTTTTATATGATACTTTTTATAGAGTTTGTTGGTAATAATCAAAGATAAAATAATTCACTATTCATTGTTGATTGGAGCGGAAGGTGCGAGACCCCTCGAAGAAGTGATTTCAATGTCATAAGGGATCAGCGGGCAAGCTGAGACCCCTTATAGGTGCATGGAGGCTCACCCCGCCCCTCGGAAAGCGAGCATCATTCCAGGGAAATCAACTCTACTGAAACCTGTGGATAAAAGCAACAAATTAAAAAAAGAGTGAAATTAAAAATCCTGAAAGCCATAAGCCTTCAGGATTTTATCAAATTAATTCACACGAGGTCCATGCTCTACTTCCCACAGTTTTTCGAAGAAGGGCTGACCTTTTATCAAATTCTCACAAAAGTGGAGATGCTTTTCGTTCCATCCATGCTTCATATCTTCAAATAAGCCTGTCCATACTTCTTCAAAGTGCATTTCCTGTATTTCACGGTAAAGGTTCGGTGCCCATTCTGTGTACCAATATCTGATCTGTGCTGTATTCTTCGTGCTGTATAATTGATCGAGAGCCATGAATAACAGCTGTTTTAATTGACGTTCCCGCCTTGTCAATCCGTTCATTAAATCTGGATCCGGAGATAAAATGTGATATTCCTTTTTGGTCTGACACGGGGAAAATGAAAATGACACCGGTTCGTGCATTTCGGTCATTTCATAGACGAGCTGCTCTTGCCTCGGAATCAGCCTGCTCTTTCTGATCGGAATGTTATACCCTATCGTGTCCACCACTATGATGCCTGTCCCATCCGTTGCAACAAAACAATACTCTAATTGAATTCGTTCATGATTTTTTCGCAAGTATGCTTTGTGATATACCTCATCCAACAATTCTTTTGGGAGCTCCGCCAAGTCGTTTTCAATATAATGAAATAATACGGAATCCACTTTGATCAATGGGACTTGGTCAAGCAGTTCAATGACATCTTCTTTTCGCCATTCGTGAAAATGACAAATGTTGTAGCCGTTCTCTTCGCCTTCAAACCAATTTACCCAAACATCATGAAGATACAACATCATTTATCCCTCGCTTCACAACTGTTTGTCATTCAGTATAGGCATTGAAAAGTTAATTTATTCCTCGCTTTTAAAGTATCCCACCTACTTTTTCTTTTTTGGTATATAGACGGTCATCGTAATTAGCAGAATTCCGATGATCAAAAGAAAAAATTCGATCCGAGTGGATACAAAACGGAAATATCCTGAAATACTCTCTCCGGCTGCGAGCATATTCAAATAGGCAATCAAGCTGACTCCACCTGTGACGGCAAGTCCAAATCCTGTCAGAAGGAAGAACATCCTAAAAAACATTTTTTCCACCAGCATCAATACTATCTTGGTTCTCACCTGTCACCCTCATCACCTTCATACTTGTCCATTTTTAGTATGTATATTCCATTCAATTTCAAATAGCACTATTATTATATTGAACAAAAAAAATCTACCATTCCTTGGATGGTAGATTTATCTTCGTGATTTTGGATTGAGCGCATCCTTGATTCCTTCTCCCACAAAGTTGATGGAAAGGATCGTGAATACAATCGCCAATGCCGGCGGCACCCACATCCACGGCTTGGACTGTAGGACGTCAGGTTCATTTGCAAAAGATAGCATAGTCCCCCAACTCGGTGTTTCAGCAGGGACACCAAATCCCAAATAGCTCAATGCGGATTCGGCTACGATCATACCAGCGAAAGTGATAGTCGCCTGAACAATTATGGTTGATAGAACATTAGGCAGAAGGTGCTTCATGATCACTTTAAATGGTGAACAGCCAATTGAAACGGCTGAAAGGACAAATTCATTTTCCTTCTCGGCTAAAATTTTACTCCTTACAATCCTGGCAATCCCACCCCAGCTCAATAAGCCGATGACGAGGATTAAGACCCATAAGCCATTGAGTTTTCCAAATAAAATCGTATTCAATACGATGACGAATACTAAAAATGGGAAGTTAAGGACAAAATCCGTGAAACGCATCAGCGCACTGTCCACTATCCCACCGAAATACCCGGCAATCGATCCAATGATTGTGCCGATAACGATGACAAATAATGTACAGGAGATTCCCACTAGAAGTGAAATCCTGCCGCCATAAAGCAGACGTGTGTAAACGTCCCGTCCACTTTTATCCGTTCCCAGCCAATGGTCGGCCGAAGGATTCAATGACATCTGTCCGATATTCACCTTGACGATGTCCTGGGTTGTGATATATGGGGCCAAAAATGAAAGGATCATAACAAAAATTAAAAAGATAAAGCTGACCATCGCAATTTTATTATTCAAGAATTTTCTTCGAGCAATGGCCCAGGGAGATAAGCTTTTCGGAGCTTTAGCTCCAGGTGTGGTCGATTTTTGAGTTACAATTTCCAATTGCCATTCCTCCTATTCCATCCTGATGCGAGGGTCAACTACACCATAAAGAATGTCTGCTATCAGATTTCCAAATAACGTTAAAAATGAAAACATCATTGTCAAACTCATCAATACCGAATAATCCTTGGAAGTAACCGAACTCAAAAATAGTTGTCCGATTCCCGGGTAAGTAAAAATCGTTTCCGTAATGATTGCCCCGCCAACGATGGCAACGATATCAAACCCAAGGAAAGTAATCAACGGAATGACAGAGTTTCGCATTATATGTTTATTATAAATGATGGTTTCAGGTGTACCTTTTGCCCTTGCTGTCCTGACAAAGTCTTTGCGGCTGTTTTCAATAATATCATTTCGTAAAAATTGAGTGTAGCTGGCAGTACTGAGGAGCCCCAGTACAATGGCTGGCAATAGGACATGATGCATCCTGCTTATCCAATAACTCAAGGAACCTTCCTCAAGTCCAATGTCGACTGTTCCATTCGAAGGGAACCAGCCCAGATAAAACGCAAAAATATAAATGGCGAATACACCGGCAACAAATGATGGGAGCGCCAAACCTAGATAATTGGCTCCGCCAATGATATGATCACCTATCGTATACGGCTTCCTTCCTGCAAACGTCCCCATAATAAATGCAAGGATGTAGGTCAGAACAATTGAAGTCAATCCTAAAAGGATCGTATTCGGCAAGCGTTCCATAATGATTTGACTCGCTGGGATCTTATACCTGAACGACTTTCCAAAATCCCCATGAACGAAATCATTAATCCAATGGAAATACTGCTCATAAATCGGATCATTATAACCAAGCTTTTCCCGCATTTCTGCGATATATGTAGGATCCGTATTTGTCGGATCAATTTCCCCACTGAGGGAATCCCCTGGCATTAACTTTGCCAGGGTAAACACTACAATGGAGATAAGGAAGAGCATAGGAATCATGCCGAGTAAGCGTCTTAATGAGTATTTGAGCATTATGCATTCTCCTTATCTAAATGTGCTGCTGATTATTATTGCTTGATCCACCATTCATTCGGTGAATTATATCCTGAAACATCAAGCGTTACGTTTTGGACGCGTTTGCTGATTGCCCAAGCATCTTGAAGCTCCATGATTGGAATGACAGGAACTTCTTCATTGAATAGCTTTTGCCATTCAAGATAGATTTGTTTTTCTTTATCCTGGTCAGTTCCCACAACATCGATATCAGTTGCATCATTCAACAATTGGTCAGATTTTTCGTTGACCCAGCGAGGATAGTTCCAAACTGCTTTAGATCCCCAAAGCGCTGTTTGGTCCGGATCTGCTCCGACTCCCCAGCCGCCGTAGAATACTTCGATGGATGGATCGTCTTTTTCAAGCTCATCATAATAAAGGTTGACATCTGTCATTGTAAGCTTCGTTTTCAAACCGACAGCTTCCCAATATTGCGTAAGTGCTTTTGCACGCGCTTCATATGTCGGGTTTCCTGTCGCATAGTGAGCAAAGTTCACAACAAATTTCTTGCCGTTTGGATCTTCACGGAATCCGTCGCCATCTACATCTTTATAGCCAGCTTCATCAAGCAATTGCTTCGCTTTTTCCGGATCAAACTTGTAATCGTTCGGAAGGTCCTTGTTGTCTGCTGCAATCCAGTGGGAAGATGGAACCGGTGTATTCAAAGGAGTTCCCAATCCACTGAAGAATGCTTTTACCCACTCATCACGATTGATCGCATAAAGCATCGCTTGGCGTAATCTCTTATCCTGATATTTCGGTTTGTCCATAACGTTTTTCTTGCCATCGAAGTGGCCGAGTTTGAAGCCGACATAGTAATAACTTGTTCCAGGTACCTTTTCTACATTAACTGTATCCAGCTTCTCGATTTCAGGCAGAAGCGTTGGATGGAATGCAGTCATATCGACTCCGCCGTTTTGAAGCTCTCCGACAGTCAATGAACCATCGATTACTTTAACGATGATCTTGTCGATATGAGGCTTGCCTTGCCAGTAATCATCGAATCTTGTAAGCTCAACGGACTCACCAGGGATTACTTTTGTTACTTTGAATGGTCCCAATCCTACAGGGTGAAGGCGGACTTGATCGGATTCTTCCATTTTGGATGGGTCGATGCCTTCAAATTCCTTGCGGGATAATGGATATGTCCATAAATTGTCTAAATTGTTTACGCGTGCCTTATCAAATGTAACCTGCGCTGTATAGTCATCGATTACTTTAAAGCCCGCAATGTGATCGGTTTTCTTATCGTGGAAATCTTGCGCTCCCTCGATTGTGTTTACATTTGTCCAGCGCGGGCTGTCCGGTCCGATTGTCGCGATTGTTTCAAGGGCAAACTGCCAATCTTGAACTTTCAGCTCTTCACCATTCTGCCACTTGACGCCTTTTTTGAATGTAAATGTGAATACTTTGTTGTCATCCGTTTTCCAGCTTGCAATGTTCGGTTCTGCTTTAAGGTTTTTATCGTATTTGATCAACCCTTCATCAAATAAGCTTAAAATTTCAGCATCCGATTGGTCTCCGTAGAAGTTCCAGTTCAAGATTCCCTTGAACTCGGCTTCCATCGCATATGTCAATGTACCGCCATCTTGAGGACCAGTTGCTTCTTGGCCGCTTCCTTTATTATCATTGTCTTTTGAGTTTGTACTCGTTTTATCTTTGCCGCCGCAGGCAGCCAAGAACATTGACAACACCAGCACAAGGGTTGTCAGCCACAATAACGATCGTTTTCTCATTGTTTTCCCCCCAAAAATATTTGTGATTCTTAATCATACAGGATACAAGCTACACTATGACCAGGCTTCACCTCCTTTAAAGTCGGCTTGACCTTCGAGCAATCCTCTTTTGCCATCGGACAGCGCGTATGGAACGGACAACCGGTTGGCGGATTCACAGGACTCGGGACATCTCCCTGAAGGACGATCCGCTCTTTTTTCCTCTTTGGATCCGCTTCAGGAATGGCCGAAATCAATGCTTGTGTATATGGGTGAAGCGGTTCGCTGTAGATGTCATTTTTATCGGAAATTTCCACCAGATTCCCTAAGTACATGACCCCGATTCTGTCACTCATATGTTTGACGACGCTCAAATCATGGGCAATGAATAAATATGTAAGATCGAACTCATTCTGGAGCTCTTTCAAAAGATTCAACACCTGCGATTGCACTGAGACATCCAGTGCGGAAACAGGTTCATCGGCGACGATCAGCTTCGGCTTCAATGCCAATGCCCGTGCTATTCCAATACGCTGGCGCTGACCTCCGGAAAATTCATGTGCATATTTGTAATACGCGTCATCAGGAAGGCCGACTCGATTCAACAGCTCGATCACTTCATCTTTCAGCGCCTTCATGCTCTTCCCTGTAAAATTCCTGATTGGCTCCGACACGATATCCCCGACCATTTGCATCGGATTCAGCGAAGCGTACGGATCTTGGAAGACCATCTGAAAATCTTGCCTTGCATCCCGCAAGCTTTTGCCATTTAATTTCGTAATGTCTGTACCATCAAATAAAATTTCCCCTTCTGTTGGATTGAGGAGCCTTAGGATGGTTCTTCCGGCAGTGGACTTTCCACACCCGGACTCGCCTACAAGCCCCAGCGTTTCACCTTTTTTTATTTCAAAGCTTACATCATCCACCGCTTTGACATGCGCTACTGTCCTGCGGAAGAAACCGCCTTTAACAGGATAGTAGGTTTTAAGATTGCGGATTTCCAATAGGTTGTCATGATCCATGACCCCTGTACTTCCATTCCCCTGTTTTAGTTCCGTGGTGCTCATTATACATTCATCCCTTCTGCAGGCTTGCTGGATTCATAAAGCAAGCATGCCACTTCATGTCCTTTATCTGTCTCAGCCAGCTTTGGTGTGATTTCCATGCATTCAGGCATAGCCTTCGGACAGCGGTTGGCAAACCTGCATCCGACCTCAGGCATATTTTTCAATGAAGGTACGATCCCTTTGATCGAGCTTAATTCTTCCACTTCCTCATCCAGCTTCGGTATGGCCCCCATCAACAGTTCTGTATAAGGATGTTTCGGATTATAGAAGAGTGTCTCGACATCCGTTCTTTCAACAATCCTGCCGGCGTACATGACCACAACCTCATCGCACATTTCAGCCACTACTCCAAGATCATGGGTGATCAAAATGATGGACATGTCATTTACTTCCTGGATTTCTTTAAGCAATTCGAGAATCTGAGCTTGTACAGTAACATCCAATGCCGTGGTCGGTTCATCCGCTATCAAAAGCTTCGGCTGGCAAGCAATGGATATCGCAATCATGACGCGCTGCCTCATCCCGCCGGATAATTGATGGGGATACTCATCGACGATTTTCTCCGGTCTTGATATCCCGACACTTTTCAGAAGCGCGATGCTTTTCATCCTTGCCTCTTTTTTCGAGATTTTCATATGATTGAAGAGTGCTTCCTGGACCTGGAAACCGACAGTGAATACTGGATTCAACGAGGTCATCGGCTCCTGGAAGATCATCGAAATATCTTTTCCACGGACCTTATTCATCTCCCGTTCGGAAAGATTTTCCAGGTTTCTTCCTTCAAACACGACCTCCCCATTGCCGATTTTACCGATCCCCTTTGGCAGGAGCTTCATGATCGACAGTGACATGACGCTTTTTCCACAGCCTGATTCCCCTACTACGCCCAAAACCTGGCGGCGGTTGACTTTAAATGAGACACCATCCACGGCATTGTAATATTTGCCGTCAATGTCAAATGCGGTTTCCAGATTTTTCACCTCAAGCAAAGGTGCATCGTTATGTATATTTGCTTTAACGCTCATTAGGACACCTCTAAACTTTTTAAATTATCAGTCTATTAATATATTTGAATAAAATACTATTACAAAAATATTACAATTGCAATATTTTTTTATAATTTTGAATCTTCTATTATTGCAAAAAACAGGAATAAATCCCTTTGTTTAGGGACTTACTCCTTTGTAAAAAATTTTTTTAATAGTAATTTTTTAGGTGGTAAATCAATCATGGAGACCGTGGAAATGTCGTGTTTCTTCTTATATACTTTAACGATGTAAAACCCCATAGAATATCCCAGCAAATTTGGCAGGTTCCTTTTTCCAAAAAGCAGATCATCATGGATTGCTTCTTTTTTCTTCACATCAAGCTTTGAAGAAAACCATTTTTCCCAATAAGAATCCAATTGGGGTTCTTCTATGGCATCACACCATGGACCAAGGTATTTTTCACCGCAACATTCAAGGACTGCATGCTCTGCCAGTCCTTCCAGCAATAATGAATCCAAAAGCGTATATTCCGTCATTTCCTTTTTGAAATGATTCAACCTGACAGCATGGTGGTATTCATGGATGAAAAGGGATTCCCATTCTTTTTCATCATCCTGCGGGGACAGGAATAGATACATGATTTCATGGAAGGTGATGCCTGCCCTCCCTCTTGTCTGTCTCATGAGTCTCCTGTTTCCTGTATCGATAGGAAAAATGGCGATTTTAACGGCTGGGCCATTCCAGAATTTTTTGTATTTTTTATAGTATCTATCAATTTTTTTCCATGCGTTTGCCTCTTTTAGCTGCTCGAAGGTTTCTTTTGTACGTCTGTTTGGCTGATACATGCCGAACTGCTTTAAATATTTATAGAAAGCCTGCTCTTTATTCAAATTCTCATCGATTTTTTTTAGTATGGCCGTCGGCTCAAAAAACTGGTCATCCAGCCATTTGTCTGTTTGAAGAACCCCCATTGTGCACCTCCTGTTTTTTGATACATTGTATGTTTCAATGCATCAAAAAAGACAAGGTTCAAAAACCTTGTCTTTCTGTTGACCTTTAATATGGATTTTTTTGTAAATTTTATTACAGTTAACAACAATTGAGTAATGTTGATTTCCGCGGATGGATGCTCGCATTCATGTAGTAGTGGAGAACAAAAAAAGGTGCCCCATAATTATGGGACACCTTTAAAGATATGTTAATCATTAAGCTTCGTACTTTTTGAAAACGATTGTTGCATTGTGGCCGCCGAACCCAAGCGAGTTGCTCATTGCAGCATTCAGCTGCTGTTCTCTTGCTTCATGCGGGATATAATCCAAATCGCATTCCGGATCCGGGGACTCTAAATTGATTGTCGGAGGCATAATGCCTTCCTTCAGGGCCATAATGGTAAAGATTGCTTCAACACCGCCGGCTGCTCCCAATAAGTGGCCGGTCATTGATTTAGTGGAACTGACGGCAAGCTTATTGGCATGATCACCAAACACTTCCTTGATGGCCATTGTTTCATACTTATCGTTATATTGTGTGCTTGTGCCATGGGCATTGATATATCCGATATCTTCAGGCGATAAACCGCCATCTTCAATCGCAAGCTTCATCGCCCTTGCGCCGCCTTCTCCACCTGGAGCTGGGGCAGTAATATGATAGGCATCTCCGGTTGAGCCATATCCGACGATTTCCGCATAGATTTTGGCTCCACGCGCCACTGCGTGCTCTAGTTCTTCCAGAATAAGAATTCCTGCACCTTCACCTATAACGAATCCGTCGCGATTTGCATCAAACGGGCGGCTCGCCGTTGCAGGTTCGGGATTTGTAGACAATGCGGTATTCGCACAGAATCCAGCTACTGACATTTTTGTGATCGGTGCCTCAGCCCCGCCGGATACCATGACATCAGCATCGCCTCTTTGGATGACCTTGAACGCGTCCCCAATTGAATTCGTACCAGTGGCACAAGCAGTTACCGTACAGGAATTGATTCCTTTGGCACCAAGCATGATGGATACTTGACCAGCAGCCATATCCGGGATGATCATTGGTACAAAGAATGGGCTAACCCTTCTGTAACCGCGTTTTTGGAAAGTCTCATATTGCTGTTCAAAGGTTTCCATACCGCCAATACCAGATCCGATCCATACTCCAATACGGTCTGCATTGTCATCGGTTATTTTCAAATCGGCATCATTCACTGCCATCACCGATGCAGCAACGGCATAATGAGTGAAGCGGTCCATTTTTCTTGCTTCTTTTCTTTCGAGATACTGCTCAATATCAAAATCCTTTACTTCCGCTGCAACCTTTGCAGGATAATCATCAGGATTCAATCTTGTCAGCGGACCGACTCCTGATTTACCAGCCAAAGCGTTTTTCCATGTTGTTTCTGCATCATTTCCCAACGGAGATACTGCTCCGATTCCTGTCACTACTACTCTTCGTTTATTCATATTATTCCATCTCCTTTTATCAATACAAGAAGATCATCGATACATCTTCAATTATTTTCCCCATTTGATGGCAAGCGCTCCCCAAGTGAGGCCGCCGCCGAAACCAACCATTACGATGACATCATCATCCTTGATGTTGCCTTCCTCCAATTCCTCCACAAGGGAAATTGGAATGGATGCGGCTGAAGTGTTTCCATACTTATGCACAGTCTTGGACATCTTTTCTTCAGGAAGATCCAGTCTCTGCCTGGACGATTCCATAATCCGGATATTCGCCTGATGCGGTATCAGATAGTCGACATCTTCTTTGGTCAATCCGGCTTTCTCAATAACATTGATACATGATTCACCCATTTGTCTAACGGCGAATTTGAATACTTCCCTGCCGTTCATGTAAATATGTTTCCCGTCTTGGAATAAATGCTTGCCGCCTGTTCCATCAGCTCCTAATTCAAAGGATAAAATCCCTCTTCCTTCAGAGACATTTCCAATGATTGCCGCACCTGCTCCGTCTCCGAATAGGACAGCCGTATTGCGGTCCTCCCAATTCGTGATCTTGGAGAGCTTTTCAACACCGACTACTAAGATATTATCATAAGTGCCAGTCTCGATGAATTGTTTAGCCGTAACGACTCCATACATAAACCCTGCACATGCAGCGCTGATATCCATTGCTGCGGCTCTTTTTGCTCCCAATCTCTCTTGAAGGATTGTTGCTACGCTTGGGAATGGGCGGTCAGGCGTAACCGTCGCTACCAGAATCATATCGATTTCCTCTGCATCAATCCCTGAATTTTTGATGGCATTCAATGCAGCTTCGTATGCCATGTCGGAAGTATTGATGGAATCGTCCGCAATCCTGCGTTCCTCGATTCCTGTTCTTGTCCTGATCCATTCATCGGATGTATCCACTATTTTCTCTAAATCTGCATTTGTTAATACTTTTTCCGGAACATATCTTCCTATTCCGATGAAACCTGCATTCTTCATGAAAGGAATCCCTTCTTTCGAATAAATCATATTTCTATAAACTTATTTTTAATATCAATTATTATGACTTGGTACTAATTTTATCTAAAATGATTTAGACTTGCAAACATTATTTATTGCATACTATTTCATTCGTCCATACCACTCTGCACACATGCCATATAAATAGTATAAGGACAATGATGGAGGTGAAATTTCTTGGCTGCTGAAAATATGCAAGGACAAAATCAACAGAAGCATCCTTTTGACATCATGGTGTTTGGCCAGAGAGAGAATAATGAAATCCAAGAAATGAAACAAGAGTCGAATATGGATGCCGTTCTCAATGGTATCGACATCGATGAAATGATGGGCCATATTGATTCGCTCGTCGATTCATTTTCGTATT
The DNA here is from genome assembly GCF_003668575.1 of Falsibacillus albus. Taxonomy (NCBI): domain Bacteria; kingdom Bacillati; phylum Bacillota; class Bacilli; order Caryophanales; family Bacillaceae; genus Falsibacillus; species Falsibacillus albus. The sequence goes on from NZ_RCVZ01000002.1 coordinate 146,808, forward strand.
TTAAACCATACTTTAAAAAAATGACTCCTCTTATTGACATATTTAAACAATCCGTCAAATAGATCAGAAGGTATGAGAAGGACAGTAACAAGGGCTTTCTTTTTGTAAGTTGTTCCCTCCGGATTCTCGCCCCTTCCGCTCCAATCAACACCCTATGATGAATGCTTATCAAAATAACCATAAATAACAACAAACTTTGAGAAAACAGCCTTACGAAAAGAAAAAGGGCGACTATGCTGCAGAATCACTCGTATGCCAGTGTAGCCATACGAGTGACTCTGCAATAAGTCTGCCCTTTATTGTTTCAATGCATCCTGTCTGCCCATTTCATAGGCCTCATTCATGACCTTCGTGAACAATTCCATGAATGGCTGGATCATTTCCATTGATAATTCCACTCCGGATTCTTCTAATTGCTGCTTCGCTTCAGGTAGATACTTCATTGCGATCTGCATGAATTCCATTGATTTGCCTTCGTTCATTGTTATTCCTCCTAGTGCGGTTTAGGTAGTTTTCCCGTGTTCTTGTAAGTCGAGATAAGTTGATTGATTTTTTCTTCAAATGGCTGATCCACTAAGTGGCTGTATGTCCCCATTGAGATGACATCATCCGGGAAGTCAAAGGTAAGATTCCCGGATTTTAATTTTCCTTGAGAAAATTTTTGTGCAACCAGCTCATACAGCTTCGGTACATGCTGCACCGTGCTTGTCAGGACAGTGGATTCTCCCAGATCTGATTGATCGGATACATATCCGATGGCATAGAGTCCTTTAGACTTCAATTGTTCGATTACAGGAACATTATACCCGTCCCCTGCCGGATACACAACGTCTACGCCTTGGGAAATCAAATCATTTAAGTACCGGATGGCGGTATCGCGATCATCCCAATTATTCACATATTTAACATTGACCTGGACATTTTTATCCTCGGCCTTTGCCCCCTCGATGAACCCTTTCACTTCAGGCTGCCAATCAAATGCAGCAATAATTCCGATCTGTTTTGTTTTGGTCATATGGGCAGCAGTCATCCCTCCGAAAAAACCCATTGCGTGACCTTTGAAGTTCAAGCTTGTCGTGTTTTTTTCGGTGGCATCTCCATTAAAGCAAACAAAATGGATCTTTGGATATTTATGGGCGATTTTGTTGAAGTATGGCGCATATTCACTGCCATGCCCAAAGATGAGATTGACCCCTTTTTGTTTAAAGTCTTTAACTGCCCTGTCTACCATGATCTCTGAATCTATCCCCTCTTTGTAGTACACGTCTACATTAAAACGGGACTGAATATTCAACATGCCTTTATAGCCTTTTGTCCCCCAGACCTGGTCACTGATCGTTTCTGGAACAAGCAGCCCGACTTTTTTCAATTTTCCATGATCTGCATTTTCGGAGCAGCTAGTTAAGAAAATAATAATTAGTAAGATAGGAAGGCACTTTTTGTACAAATTTCAGCAACTCCTTTAAGCTAACCAAATTGCTTTAGCATGAACGATTACGATTCACCCATAAACAATTCCTATTCTACCTTTCATTTCAAAATATGAAAAGAGTTACTAATCCCCTTTTCCCATCTGGGACTCTTGCCATGTTTTTTGACGTTCCAATCCCTCTTCAATAGACAGCGGACTTTTGACAGATAAAGAAATATGCGCTGAATCTCTTTTAAATGGCTTCATTTCATCTATAGTAACCTTGAATTTTTCATCCAGGTATTTTAAACCATTCAGCCATTCATTTTTGCGTCCACTATTCAGTACCACATCAAAATCATCATCGGTTTCTTCCAAATAGGTCAAAACAGCATTTGCAGCGTCATCGATAAATATCGCATCAGGTGGTGAATCGCTGCATTCTCCCAAACAGAGAGGATGTTTATTTTCAATGAGTTTATAAAAAGCAAACGCGGAAGGCTGCCATGGACCATAGATGGTCGGCAAGAAAACCTTGATCAAGGATTTTGCAGATTTAACTGAATCAAATGCTCTATCAGCTTCATTTTGATGCTCTGACAGCAGCGGCCGATGCGGCTCCAGCAGCACACAGCGGTTATTCCCAAGATTGGACACGCCGCCGAATTTGTCATTTAAGCTCATTAGTCCATCTGCATTATTGGTGCTGATGTAATCATAGATAGGGATGAAGAAATAGCTTGACTCTGTTCCGCTTGGGTTCCATTCATCAAATGGGATATATCGAATATTGGAATTACGCCCAAATTCAAGCCATTTTTCTTCCTGAACGCCGGTAAACCATTCCTCGTGGTCAACTGCAGTCACAGTGTACCCTCTATTTAAAAGTTCTTTGCAAAATGCAAATCCGATAAATTGACCTGCACATAAAACTACAGCTTGCTCCATCTTTTCGAAGCCCCCTCAATATCGATATTACTGTATCGTATGCGGGACTTCTTCATTTCTTTCATTTTCCATTGGCTATTTTCTCGGCGATTATAAATCAGCCTCGTTCATTTGAAGAAGTTTGAGGACTTTCCGTGTCATAAGCACCCTTTTTTCAGGAAGAAGATACTGTATCGTAATCGGGAGTTTTCTTTCCAAGCGAAAATGATAAAGACACTTGATGTACTCCTGCTGACTTTCATAGCGGCTTCTCTCAACCAGGCTGATAATCGATAAGGGACAATGGGTGTCATGAAGGACTTTTGTTTCCTGTTCATGCTGTATTATTTTATCCATGACCAAGGATTTGTCCACTTGGTAGCTGCTGCTAAGCTCTGAAACTAATTTCTTATAATAAAATTTCTTTTCCTGCTCCTGTTCGACATGACTCTTGAGCGACAGGCAAGGAGCGATGAAGACGACAGACCTGATCTTATGATCCATGACGTTCAACAGCCTTGGTACAGCCGCTGCTCCCATCCCTTCGGCAAGCACATGGATTTTATCATTTAGGATTTCCTGCTTCATGACAATATGATAAAGGGTATGCGCCAACTCTACAGCTCTTTCGCTCCCCCAGTGCCTTCCGCCATAATTCGAATAAAATACGATATATCCTGAATCGGTTAACTCCTGAATCATTTTCTTCCTGCCAATATTTTGTGTCCAAAAGCTTTGAGCTTCATCAACGAAATGCTGGACATCACCAAAAATCATCACCGCAAAGCCATTCGGCTTTTCAGGGTAATGGATCATACACCATTCATGTTCAATTTGAAAAGTTCGCTGCATCATAAGGAATTCTCCTTTTGCAAAATGAGTCATAATAATGTATGAAATGGTTTTCGTCAATGTATGGGACAGAGCCTATTTGTCTGCAAGAATGCGTAAAGAAAAGGTTTTCAAATTTTTCGTTAAAAATATTTATTAATTGGCATGGCTGTGATACTATGTAACGAGAAACTTATCAATTTCTTTGATTTACATATGATCGGCTTGAAAGCTTGAAACGAGGTGAAGAAATGAGATATATTTGGACTTTTCTTTGGACTTTTCTTTTAATTCAGATGGTTACCTATGTAGTTGGATCCATGAGCGGCACTTCTTATCACTTCTCAACCGGATTGGTTCTATCTCTTGTTACCACTGTGCTGATTTTCATCGTGCCAGCATTGATACCAAACGACACGATCGAACACGAATAAAAATTCATTTTTTAAAAAAAGGGGGCTCAAATGAGTCACCCCTTTTTTTGTTTCTATCGCTGATTTTTCTTTATTGACTGTGTCTTTTCGTTAAAGTTTTACTGGTTACTGATACTTGCATTTCCCCGTCTCTCATATTTATGAGGATGGAATCGTAAGGATGAACATTTCCAGCAATTATTTCTTTTGCCAGCTTTGTTTCCACCATCCTTTGAAGATAGCGCTTCAAAGGCCTCGCACCATATACCGGGTCATAGGCTTCTCTTGCAATGGACTCCTTTGCTTCTTCGGTGATTTCAATAAAAATATGCTGTTCTTCCAATCGCTTTTGCAGCTGCTTGATAAGGTTTGATACGATGGATTTAATGTTTTGGATGGTCAATGGATTAAATAGTACGACATCATCAACCCTATTCAGGAATTCCGGGCGGAAATGCTGACGAAGCTGCCCCATCACCTTATCCTTCGTCTCTTCTGGCGATTGTTCTGTATCCAGCAAAAAGTGGGATCCGATATTGGATGTCATAATAATGACGGTATTTTTGAAATCAACCGTTTTTCCCTGAGAATCGGTAATTCGGCCATCATCGAGTACCTGCAATAATATATTGAAAACCTCAATGTGGGCTTTTTCGATTTCATCGAGAAGGATGACTGAATATGGCTTCCTTCTGACGGCCTCAGTCAATTGTCCGCCTTCCTCATATCCTACATACCCAGGAGGAGCACCGATTAATCTTGAAACTGCATGTTTTTCCATATATTCCGACATATCGATCCGGATCATTTGTTCTTCACTGTCAAATAACGTCTGTGCCAATGATTTTGCAAGTTCTGTTTTCCCAACACCGGTAGGGCCAAGGAAAATGAATGAACCGATGGGACGATTCGGATCCTTGATGCCAGCCCTTGCCCGAAGAACGGCGTCGCTGACGAGGGAAACAGCTTCATCCTGGCCAACCACCCGTTCATGCAGGATGCTTTCTAATTTGAGCAGCTTTTCTCTTTCTCCTTCGACAAGCTTGGAAAGAGGAATTCCCGTCCACCATGAAACGATGCCTGCAATTTCTTCTTCCGTCACCTCTTCCCTTAGAAGCCTATTTTTGTTATCCTGCTGGGATGCCATTTCATTTTCAAGCTGCTTCAATTCTTTTTCAAGGGCAGGGAGCTTTCCGTGGCGGAGCTCAGCTGCTTTGTTTAAGTTATACTCGTTTTCAGCTTCCTCCAAGTCCCTTCTTACTTTCTCAATCTGCTCCCGTTTTCCCTGGACTTTTTGGATGCTCTGTTTTTCTTTTTGCCACTTCGCCCTCATGCCATCAGCTTTTTCTTTTAGGTCAGCCAGTTCTTTTTTTAAAATAGCGAGCCTTTCTTTGCTTGCTTCATCTTTTTCTTTCTTTAATGCCGCTTCTTCTATTTCAAGCTGCATGACCCTTCTTGTCACTTCATCCAATTCAGTCGGCATTGAATCGATTTCAGTCCTGATCATGGCGCAGGCTTCATCGACTAGATCGATGGCTTTGTCAGGAAGGAAACGATCGGATATATATCGATCTGATAGGGCTGCTGCAGCCACTAATGCCCTGTCATGGATATTGACCCCGTGATGGATTTCAAACCTTTCCTTAAGCCCCCTTAAAATGGAAATGGTGTCCTCCGGCGTCGGCTCTTGGACAAGCACCTGCTGAAACCTTCTTTCCAATGCGGGATCTTTTTCGATGTATTTTCGATGTTCATCCAGCGTTGTGGCACCAATGCAATGAAGTTCCCCTCTAGCCAGCATCGGTTTCAACATATTTCCAGCATCCATCGCACCTTCCGTTTTCCCTGCTCCGACGATTGTATGAATTTCATCAATGAATAAAAGGATGCGCCCATCGCTTTTTTTGATTTCCTGCAGTACGGCCTTAAGCCTTTCTTCAAACTCTCCCCGGAATTTCGCCCCGGCAATCAACGCACTCATATCCAAGGCAAAGATCGTTTTATCCTTTAATCCTTCTGGTACATCTTTACGGACAATCCGCTGGGCCAAGCCTTCGACGATGGCCGTCTTTCCAACACCTGGCTCTCCGATCAAGACAGGATTATTTTTTGTTTTTCTGGAAAGGATGCGGATGACATTCCTGATTTCCTGATCCCTCCCAATCACAGGATCAACCTTTCCTTCCTTTACTTCCGCAACGAGATCCCTTCCATATTTGGCAAGCGCCTCATAGGATGCCTCTGGATTTTGACTGGTCACTTTCTGATTCCCCCTGATTTCACTTATGATATTTTCCAGTGCACGTTTGGTGATTTGATTCTTTTCAAGAAATTGGACCAAGGGCAAATTCTTTTGATCCATGATTCCGAGCAATAAATGCTCTACTGACAAATATTCATCCTGATACGTTTCCTTTATCTTCTCGCCCGTTTCCAAAAGCTTTTGGAGATTACTCGAGATGTACTGTCCCCCATTTACCCCTGCGCCCGTAACGGTCGGTTTCTTACTTAAATGCTGCTGCAGATAGTGAGTCAAGCTGTCTTTTTCAAGTCCAAGACGAGCATATACATTTTTCATCAGGCTTTCCGGCTGATCCAGAAGAGTTTGCCAAAGATGCAATATATCCATCTCCTGGTGATTAGCCCTTGAAGCGTCTTTTTGTGCAGATATCATTCCCTCCTGCAATGATATTGTCATCTTGCTAATATCCATCTCCGCACCTCTTTTGACCTTTTTTGACCTTTATGTAACCATTATAAGACATTGGGAGAAAAAGTAAAAGAAAAAGCCCTGCATACATTCATATCGCATGCAGAGCTTTGTTTCATGGCTTTCTCATATACGACCAATGCCGGTCTGCATTAGCTGTTTCAGGGAAACGATCCCCTGCTTTTAATTTGATCTTTCTTGGGTTTTTCACCATACTGCCAGTTTCACCTATTTCAACGTAGAATCCGTTATTGGGAGCCTTTTGTCCAGCTCTAAAATGATGATTTTGGCCCATGAAATTTCCCTCCCTTAAAGAAGCAACATGCTTCCTTTAAAGTTTTCGCATATCCCTTGCGTTTCATGAGCGTTGATTTTTTCCAATGGTTCTTTGTAAAGACTATTCAGGTTGATTTCCACGGCAGGATGCTCGCTTTCCGACCATTCAATCAAAAAAGCCGATTCCCACTATGAGAACCGGCCATAATATTTATCGGATACCTAGCGCGATCTTGGCATAACGGGACATGTTATCTTTAGACCAAGGCGGATTCCAAACAATGTTGACTTCCGTTGATTTCACTTCGGGTATATCCTTCAGTGCAGCTTTTACTTGATCGACGATTGTCCCAGCGAGAGGACAACCCATTGATGTCAGTGTCATCGTCACTGTAGTTTGTCCCTCGTCATCCATTTCGGCATCGTAAACGAGTCCCAGGTTAACAATATCGATGCCTAATTCAGGGTCCACCACTTGTTCAAGGGCACCCATGATATTATCTTTCAAATCTTGATCCATATATAACACTCCTTGTCTCAGGTCATTCTACCTTAATCATAACAAATGAACCGCCACATGGAAAACGATTCATTTACATGTGCTCTTCAAACCATTCCACTGTTTTGAGCAATCCGTGCCTCGTTACTTTGTGATCTGCCTTCTCATCCACTATAAATTGTAATTTGTCCTCTTTTCCAACATAATATTTAGAAATGGCTTCATAAAAATCATAGGCTGGTCCAAACGGAACGATCGGGTCTTTCTTGCCGTGCCAAAAAAGGAGCGGTCGGCCATTAAGCTTCTCCATCTGCTGGCTTAAATCATACTGTGCCAAGATTGAAAATTGATGTTCAAGCTCCTGTTCCGATAAGGGGATGGCGACATGATTTTGCCTTAAGTAATCGATTTGGGAACGTGCAAATGTTTCATATGCCCCATTTCCCATTAAGCTGACCCCCGTATTGATCCAATCGTATTGTGAAATGGCACCCAGAGTCGTTATCGCCCCCATTGATGTACCGACCACACCGATCCGATTTTCGTCTGCCAGTCCATCATTTACAAATGAGTCTTTCAATATTCCGAGCTCTTCTATATTTTGAATGACGATCTTCCAAAAATAAAAGCTTAATTCCCTTTGATTCAATCCTTGAATGCGTTCTCCATGAAAATGAGCGTCGGGCAAAACGACCCGGAAGCCTTTTTCAGCAAGTAAATAGGCATAGTGTAAATTATGTTCTTTGGCTGAAGTGAACCCATGAAGGAAAAAGATCAATGGCAGTGCTTCATTCTGAGCGCTCCCGCCCACTACATGGAGCAATGGAATATCACGGATGGTCTCCTTATGTATTTGAATCAAGATGTCCCTCTCCCTTGCATCATGCTTTTAATAATCACCTGTTTTTTGGTAAAATAACGGATACTATGCAATATAAGTTTTTCCTAAGTTAAGTTTAACATGTGGTATTAAGATTTCATAAACATATACACTGAGTTTAGAAAAAGAGATAGAGGAGAATGAAGATGCCTGAAAAACACTTGATTTGCCTGGATTTAGATGGAACATTATTGACAGATAAAAAAACAATCAGCGACCGTACCAAAACGGTCATTTCAAAAGCGATGGAAGCAGGACATAAAGTCATCATTTCCACCGGCCGCCCTTATCGCTCAAGCGAAATGTATTATAAAGAACTGAATTTGAATACGCCAATCGTCAATTTCAATGGGGCATTCATCCATCACCCATTGGACAGCAAATGGGGGCTTTACCACTCACCGCTCGATATCGATGTCGCCAAGGAAATCGTCGACGCTTGCCAAAAATATACGATACATAATATTGTCGCGGAAGTCATGGATGAAGTTTACTTCCATTACCATAGTGAAAAACTGATGGATATATTCAGCCTCGGAAACCCTGATATCACGACTGGGGACCTTCGGGATTATTTGACCGACAGCCCTACTTCTTTATTAATCCATGCGGAAGAATCGCACGTTTCCGAAATCAGAGAACATTTGAGTACAGTTCACGCCGACCTTATTGATCACCGGCGCTGGGCTGCCCCTTGGCATGTGATTGAAATCGTCCGAAATGGCATACACAAGGCTGTAGGAGTCAAAAAAATAGCTGAGTATTTTAACATCCCTCAGCAACGAATCATCGCTTTCGGCGACGAAGACAACGATTTGGAAATGATTGAATATGCAGGGATCGGTGTCGCCATGGGGAATGCCATTGACAATTTGAAAAATATCGCAAATGAGATCACCCTTTCCAACGAAGACGAAGGTATTGCAGCATTCCTGGAAGATCGATTGAACCTGTAGTTATTGGAAGTTTCCCCAAACAAACCATTAAGTAAAGATCCTTTTTCAGGCCATACTAATATCGAACGACAAATCTCGTTCATGCATGCTTGAAAAAGGGGTGTTCATTGTGGGCAAAAGAAATAAATCGAAACGATTTGTTCAACAGGGCAAGGATGCGGTCGATCAGCACGACAGCCGTTTCCCATACCGACTCACTTATGCAGAGGCCGAAGCTCAAAAGCTTCAAAACGTTGAAAAATCCTCTTTAGGAGGAGTCTGACGTGGCCAACCGACTATTTCAGCAAGCCCGGAATCAAGTGGAATTAGCGAAGCAATCCCGAAACCTTAACGACTATGACAAAGCCAAAAACGCTTTATCATCAGCCTATGCAAACTCTACTGCAGCTGAACAGCTTCAGCTTCGTCAAATGCAGCAGGAATTGGATGAGTTATAATAAAGTGTGCGGCTAATCAAAAAAAGCGATTTTCCGTTGGAAAATCGCTTTTTTTATATCATTCTTTCCTGAAAAAACCGAATATCCCTGCAGTTTCGACGATATTGGTAAAGGCATTGGGATCGACTTCCTTAATGACTTGTTCGAGATTGTAAAGCTCATACCGTGTGATGACGATGATGAGCATCTCTTTGTCTTCCCCTTTAAAAGCACCTTTGGCTGGCACCCTCGTAATTCCCCTCACCATTTTATCATGGATCGCCGTCTTTAATTCATCGGCCTTTTTCGTGATGATCATAGCTGTCAGTTTTTCATGGCGGGTATGGATCGCATCGATCACCCTTGTTGAGGCATATAATGTGACGAGTGTATACAATGCTTTTTCTGATCCGTACAGGGCGCCTGCAGTTATGATGATGACAGCATTCAAAGTGAAAAAGTATGTACCGACGGGCCTATCCTTCATTCTGGAAAGGATCATTGCCACAATGTCCAACCCTCCTGTTGAAGCCCCCCATTTCAATGTGATCCCTACGCCTACAGCTGCGATCACCCCACCAAATACAGCATTCAACAATATATCCGGGGAATGCTTTTCAATAGGAATGAGTTCAAGAAAAAAGGTCATACATGTAACAGACACAAAACTATATAAAGTGAAAGCCTTGCCTATTTTCCTCCATCCCAAAATCGTTACGGGGACGTTCAAAAGAAATAATAAAATACCTGTGGAAACGTTCAAAGGTGTATATTCAGTCAAAATATTGGATAATAATTGGGCCACCCCTGTAAAACCGCTCGCATAAACCTTTGCCGGAATCAAAAAATGATTCATGGCAATTGCATTCAATAATGCACCGACTACGACAATGATTAACTTCTTCGTTTCCTGCCAAATTACATCCCTCGTCATATGCATCCTCCTCATTTGCTAAATCACATTCAATGTTAATTACGGGATTCCTTCTGCACCAATTCAAATTATAACAAGTAAAACAAATAATATCGCTTAATAATTCAGTAATACTTACCTATACTTTTAACCATTTTCCATGTTATGTAACACACTTATTGTCAATCCGTGATAAAATAGCTAAACTTAATACATAAATTCCAAGTCGAAAGGTGAATGAAATGGCCATACAATTATTAGCGGATAGCGCATGCGATTTACCTTTATCCTTTTTTGAAGAAAATAATGCAACGCTTATTCCATTAAGGGTGGAGATTGATTCCAAAGAATATGACGACCTTCTTTCCATCAGCCCTGAACAGCTTTATAACCATGTGCGTGAAGGAAAAATGCCAAAGACGTCTCAGGCATCCCCCCAAGTAATGCAAACCATCTTCAGAGAGCTTGCCGAAAATAAACAACCCGGCATCTATATTGCTTTTTCTTCAGAGCTTTCAGGTACATACCAGACAGCGATGATGGTCCATGATCAGGTCATGGAAGATTTCCCAAATCTTGATTTAACGATCATCGATTCCAAATGCGCCTCGTTGGGATATGGTTTAGTTGTAATGGAAGCTGCTAAAGCCATCAAGAACAATGGTTCAAGAGAAGATATTTTAAACGATATCCGTTTTTTTTGTCAACATATGGAGCACTTGTTTACGGTGGAAGATTTAGAATTTCTGGCCCGAGGCGGAAGGGTATCCAAAGCTTCGGCATTCATAGGCGGCCTGTTAAACATTAAACCGCTCTTGCACGTCGAGGATGGCAAGCTTGTACCATTAGAAAAGATCAGGGGAAGAAAAAAACTATTCAAGCGCATGCTGGAATTAATGAAAGAACGTGGAAGTGATTTTGAAGACCAGATTATTGGAATCAGCCACGGTGATGATGAAGAAGCTGCCCAGCAGGTGAAGGATATGATCTTTTCTGAACTGAATGTTAAAGATGTCTATATATCCATGATTGGAGCAGCGGTCGGTTCCCACTCAGGTCCGGGAACGATTGCCCTTTTCTTCTTGAATCAAACAAAATCTTGACATAAACTTTATGGCTTGCGGCAACAATAATCCTATATCTTGCATTGAAAGGAATGAATGTTGTGCCGCACACTTCAGATAACGATAAAAAAGCAAAGGACAATAACGCTTTGCTTCATGAAAAGAATATGGAACGGGAAAAGAACCGCCAAAAAGGAAAACATCAATACTCTAAAAAAACAGACCATTTGTAATTCGTTTTTATGCCTGAAACAACTCCCTGTCGCCGGGAATCGTTTCAGGCTTTTTTATATCCTTTTTCATTTCGAGCAGTTGTAACCTCCCCTCAGTTTATCTATAATTGAACAAAGAAATATGTTTCCGGAGGGATAAAATGGCTAAAGAAAGTTCATTCGATATTGTTTCAAAAGTGGATATGGCTGAAGTAACCAATGCGGTCAACATTGCATTGAAGGAAATCCAGAACCGCTATGATTTCAAAGGCAGCAAAAGTGATATCAAACTGGAGAAAGATGAGCTCGTGCTCCTTTCTGATGACGAATTTAAGCTGGGCCAATTAAAGGATGTTTTACTCAGCAAATTAATTAAGCGGGATGTACCTGTCAAGAACCTTGAGTATGGGAAAGCAGAAAATGCATTTGGCGGAACCGTCCGCCAGCGGGCAAAGCTTGTACAGGGAATCGATAAAGATAATGCCAAAAAAATTAATGCCATCATCAAGAATTCAGGCCTAAAAGTAAAAACACAGACTCAGGATGATCAAATTCGAGTAACAGGCAAAAGCCGTGACGACTTGCAGGGCATCATCGCCGCGATACGGAATGCCGATCTGCCGATTGATGTTCAATTCATAAATTATCGATAATATGGCTACTTTTCAAAACGAATGGGTATAGTATAACCCATTCGTTTTTTATTGGAGGTATATTCAATGACAAAACATGCGGTAATCATCGGCGGTGTTGCCGGCGGAGCCACTGCAGCTGCACAGCTGAGAAGATTGGATTCAAACATTAAAATTACGATAGTTGAAAAAGGCAATCATATTTCCTACTCGAATTGCGGGATTCCCTACTTCATTGGAGGCGTCGTAGAAAAACGCGAAAAGATTCTAAAGGAAACATCAGAGTTTGCACAAAAATATGACTGCGACATTCGAACAGCGAGTGAAGCAACCAAGATTAATCGAAACGAAAAAAAAATTACATACAAACACATTCCTTCCGGTAAAATTGAGAGCTTGGATTATGACATACTCATCATGTCTCCAGGTGCATCGCCGCGAATTCCTGATATAAGCGGCCTGCCCTCCCAAAATGCCTTCACTGTAAAATCCATACACGATATGGACACCATCATCGATTATATGGAGAACACCTCACCAAAGAACGCAGCTATCATCGGAGGAGGATTCATCGGGATGGAAATGGCGGAAAACCTGACTATAAGTGGCCTTGATGTCAGCATCATCGAACGGTCCGAACATGTAATGGGGATCATGGACGCAGATCTGGCAGAAGTCATTCAGGATGAGCTAAAGAAAAAAGGTGTATCGCTGTTCGTGAATGAGGATGTCATCTCTATAGATAGCGATGGTCGTACATTGAGGTGCAAAAGCGGCAGGGAAATTGCTGCCGACATGATTATTCTTGCACTTGGAATCACTCCCAATAATCAGCTGGCAATAGATGCAGGACTCGAAATCGGAGAAGCGACAAACGGCATCCTTGTGAATGAATACATGCAGACGAATGATCCATCCATTTATGCACTCGGTGATGTCGTGGAAACTTGGGACCCAATCTTTCAAATGCCAAAGCAAGTACCACTTGCATGGCCTGCACATAGGCAAGCCTTCATTATTGCCAACCACATTAATGGAGAGAATATAGCGTATTCAGGGACATTTGGTACAGCCATCATCAAGATTTTCGATCTGACCGCTGCCATGATCGGGCATAACAAAACGAGTCTAAAAAAGATGAACAAACCCTTCAATACCACTGCCATCGAATCTACATCGCATGCAAGCTATTATCCAAAACCCGGACATTTAATGATGAAAGTCCATTATGGACCTGAATCCAGACAGATATTTGGAGCCCAGGCTGTCGGAACAGATGGTGTGGATAAACGGATCGACGTGCTTGCGACAGCGATGAAAGGAAATTTGACAGTCGATCAGCTTCAAGATCTCGAGCTTGCTTATGCGCCGCCCTATTCTTCCCCAAAGGATCCAGTAAACATATTAGGGTATAAGGCGAAGTAACCATTCAATTTTTACTAATTTTTGAAAAATAGCAGAACCTAAACATATCCGAGCATGTCCAGGGTAAAACATAATAATCATTCACCAAACCGATAGGAGTGTTCAACGTGAATTCAAATGAGCAAAAACAAACGTTTCCACCACAACACCAAAATGTACAGCCGGGAATCGAATCACAAATGAATCCTAACCCCCAATCAATCGACCCAGCCTATAAAGGCAGCGGCAAACTTGCCGGTAAAGTCGCAATCATTACAGGCGGCGACAGCGGAATCGGACGCTCGGTCGCAATTTACTTTGCAAAGGAAGGCGCCGATATTGCCATCATTTATTTGGATGAGCACGATGATGCACAAAAGACAGCTGACTTGATCAAGCAAGATGGCTGCCAATGCCTGCTATTCTCAGGGGATATCGGGAGTGAAACATATTGCAAGGATGTGGTGAACAAAATCCATGAGCATTATGGAAAAATCGACATTTTAGTCAATAATGCAGCCGAACAGCATCCGCAAAAAAGCATATTGGACATCAGTACATCACAGCTGGAAAAAACATTCCGTACAAATATCTTCTCCTTTTTCCATATGACAAAAGCCGTGCTTCCTCATATGAAAAAAGGTGATGCCATTGTCAACACCGCCTCAGTAACCGCTTATCACGGCAATGACCAGCTTATCGACTATTCATCAACCAAAGGAGCCATCGTGGCATTCACAAGGTCTTTGGCGATGTCCCTTGCTTCACAGGGCATCAGGGTGAACGGAGTAGCACCAGGACCTATCTGGACCCCGCTCATTCCTTCCACATTTACAGCAGACAAAGTTTCACAATTCGGTGCAAACACACCGCTGGGAAGGGCAGGACAACCGTTTGAATTGGCCCCGGCCTATGTTTATCTGGCCTCAAACGACTCACAATACGTCACAGGACAAATGATCCACATAAACGGAGGCACCATCGTCAATGGGTAATAGAAAAGCGGAGACGGCTTGTTAGAGACGAAGAGATTGGACTGAAGCACCTCGAGATAAAGGAAACACAAAAGGCGACAGCCTTTTGATGTTGATTTATCGTAAGCGTGATGAGGGAAATCTCACAGTCTCTAGCCGGCGGAGCTGGACAACAAGAATAGCGGAGGCACCCTGTCCATCGCCATAAAAACTGGACTGACCCGAGTGAGATAAAGGAAACACAAAAGGCGACAGCCTTTTGATGTTGACTTATCGTAGACGAGGGGAGGGAAGTTTTCTAGGCGATAGGGTGCCGGAGCTGGACAACAAGAATAGCGGAGGCACCCTGTCCATCGCCATAAAAACTGGACTGACCCGAGTGAGATAAAGGAAACACAAAAGGCGACAGCCTTTTGATGATGACTTATCGTAGACGAGGGGAGGGAAGTTTTCTAGGCGATAGGGTGCCGGAGCTGGACAACAAGAATAGCGGAGGCACCCTGTCCATCGCCATAAAAACTGGACTGACCCGAGTGAGATAAAGGAAACACAAAAGGCGACAGCCTTTTGATGATGACTTATCGTAGACGAGGGGAGGGAAGTTTTCTAGGCGATAGGGTGCCGGAGCTGGACAACAAGAATAGCGGAGACACCCTGTCCATCGCCATAAAAACTGGACTGACCCGAGTGAGATAAAGGAAACACAAAAGGCGACAGCCTTTTGATGATGACTTATCGTAGACGAGGGGAGGGAAGTTTTCTAGGCGATAGGGTGCCGGAGCTGGACAACAAGAATAGCGGAGACACCCTGTCCATCGCCATAAAAACTGGACTGACCCGAGTGAGATAAAGGAAACACAAAAGGCGACAGCCTTTTGATGATGACTTATCGTAGACGAGGGGAGGGAAGTTTTCTAGGCGATAGGGTGCCGGAGCTGGACAACAAGAATAGCGGAGACACCTTGACAGAGATGAAAAGAAAGGAAAATTGTAGTTCAAATTTTCCTTGGAATGAAGCATTGAGAGGTTAAGGGCAAATTTGATTCAGAGGTCTCTTTTGGATTATCAAATTCCTCTTTGATGACCGTTTTTACCCCCAACGCTCTCGATTCGATCATCAAACGGCCGCTTTGGTGACCATTCTCACCCCATCGCTCTCGAGCCGGGCAGCAAACGGCCGCTTTGGTGACCATTTTCACCCCATCGCTCTCGATTCGATCATCAAACGGCCTCTTTGATGACCGTTTTTACCCCAACGCTCTCGAGCCGGGCAGCAAACGACCGCTTTGGTGACCATTTTCACCCCATCGCTCTCGAGCCGGGCAGCAAACGGCCTCTTTGATGACCGTTTTTACCCCCAACGCTCTCTGGCCGGGCAGCAAACGGCCGCTTTGATGACCATTTTTGCCCCATTGCTCTCGATTCGGGCAGCAAACGGCCGCTTTGGTGACCATTTTCACCCCATCGCTCTCGAGCCGGGCAGCAAACGGCCTCTTTGATGACCGTTTTTACCCCCAACGCTCTCTGGCCGGGCAGCAAACGGCCGCTTTGATGACCATTTTTGCCCCATTGCTCTCGATTCGGGCAGCAAACGGCCGCTTTGGTGACCATTTTCACCCCATCGCTCTCGAGCCGGGCAGCAAACGGCCTCTTTGATGACCATTTTTACCCCCAACGCTCTCGATTCGATCATCAAACGGCCGCTTTGGTGACCATTTTCACCCAATCGCTCTCGATTCGATCATCAAACGGCCTCTTTGATGACCGTTTTTACCCCAACGCTCTCTGGCCGGGCAGCAAACAGCCGCTTTGGTGACCATTCTCACCCCATCGCTCTCGAGCCGGGCAGCAAACGGCCTCTTTGATGACCATTTTTGCCCCATCGCTCTCGATTCGATCATCAAACGGCCTCTTTGATGACCGTTTTTAGCCCATCGCTCTCTGGCCGGGCAGCAAACAGCCGCTTTGGTGACCATTTTCACCCCATCGCTCTCGATTCGGGCAGCAAACGGCCGCTTTGGTGACCATTTTCACCCCATCGCTCTCGAGCCGGGCAGCAAACGGCCTCTTTGATGACCGTTTTTACCCCCAACGCTCTCGATTCGATCATCAAACGGCCGCTTTGGTGACCATTTTCACCCAATCGCTCTCGATTCGATCATCAAACGGCCTCTTTGATGACCGTTTTTACCCCAACGCTCTCTGGCCGGGCAGCAAACAGCCGCTTTGGTGACCATTCTCACCCCATCGCTCTCGAGCCGGGCAGCAAACGGCCTCTTTGATGACCATTTTTGCCCCATCGCTCTCGATTCGGGCAGCAAACAGGGAGGTTCGCTATGCACGCCATGTGGAACACGATCCCCCTGTTTCAATCATAACCAAACCAAAAAACAGCAATAACCCGACTCTGATAGCGCGGGTTATTGCTGTTGGAAACTATTCATTTCTTTCACTGCATGAACATCTTTTGACGATTTCATGCGGAACAATGACACGTTTAATCGGTTCCTTTGGATTTTCAATCCGCTGGATCAATGATTTTGCAGCTTGAAAGCCTAGGTCAAATATATTGATGTCCACCGATGTCAATGGCGGTTTGGACATTTCCGTCATAAGGACATTATTGAAACTGATGATCGAGATGTCTTCAGGAACACGGATATTCATTTCATCCAACGTATTCAATACACCGAGCGCCATGAGATCATCAACGACGATCAGAGCTGTTGGCGGCTCCTTGAGCATCATCAGTTCGTTGACGGCTTCCCTTCCGCCCTCGCGCAGAAATTCTTCATGGATGATATAATCATCCCGCAGCGGAATACCCGCTTGACGAAGCGCCTTTTCATACCCAAGCAACCGCTCAACCGTCACAACAAGATTGAGATCTCCCCCGATAAAAGCTATTCTTTCATGGCCTAAATCAAGCATATATTGTGCAACTTCTTTCGTTGCCCTGAAGTTGTCATTGTCTACATGAGTGATTTCTTCTACATATTTAAAGGGTTTCCCGATCATCACAAATGGGAAGTTTCTCTCCTTCAGATACATTAAAAGGCGGTCTTCCACTTTTGAGTATAGCAGGACGACGCCATCCACCCTGCCCCCTTGCACCATCTGGACAACACCATTGTATATCTCTTCCTCTGTTTTGCCTGTTGTCAGCTGAAGTGCATACTGTTTCTCGTCTGCCCCTTCACTTAGCCCTCTCAATACAGTAGGGAAAAAAGGATTTTGAAAAAACACTTCCGTCGATCCCGGCATGACCAGTCCAAGCACTTGGGTGGATTGATTGGCCAAGCTCCGAGCTATGAAATTCGGATGGTAGCCCAGGTTTTCCATAGCTTCCCTGACTTTTTTCTTTGTCCGTTCGCTAATTCTAGGGTGGTTCGCGATGACGCGTGAAACGGTTGATGGTGCAACATTTGCTGCCTTAGCGACATCTTTGATGGTTACGGCCATTTTTTTCACCTCTATTTCAAAAGCTTAAACACAATGCATGTGCTATTTTTGTACAATAGCCCTTGGCATCCGGTGAAAAGCCATGATTTTTCTTCTTCCGCCGGCGATTTTAGCAAGCGGTTACATTACATGTTATACCTCAGGAGCAGAACGCCCCTGACCTACAACTTATCATTCTTTATTCTTATTTTTCTTTTTTCCGCGTTTCCAGGCAAGGTATAGAAATGCCATGAAGGTGATATACACAAATGCCAAAGCTGAAATGAATGGAATATTAAGACCCGTTTTATCTGCCAATGCATAGATTTCGGATTTCTCCCGATCGATGATGATCGTATATTTACCGTCCTTGCTTTTAACTAGGTCGTTATTTAATAGTCCTCTCAGCTCTTTATCGGCTTTCAGGTCTTTTTCAGGAATTTCAATTTTTTGTGTTTTGCTCGTGTTGTTAATTGCAACAACAATCGTTTCTTTTTTGTATTCCCGTTTAAAAACGGCCATTCCGTCTTTTTCATACAACAACTTCATGGTTCCTCTTCTCAAAGCGGGCAGCTGCTGCCTGAGTTCACCGATTTTTGTCATATAGTCGATGAGGTCCTTATTTGCCCGGAAATTCATGAACCGTCTATTATCGGGATCATTCCCGCCATCCATGGCGATTTCCGTTCCATAATAGACAATTGGTATCTCTGGTGTCGTATAAAGGTATGTTAATGCTAGCTGCCATCGCGTGCCAGGGAATTGCTTCGCTTCGACCATGTCCCTGGTAAATCGCTTCATATCGTGATTATCTAAAAAACTTCCCATAAGTTCAGGATGGTCATAAGTATTCTTATTTATATCCCACATCGTAAATAAGCGATCAAGCGAAGTATCCGGTTTGGCGAACGCCTGGCGCAGAGGTCCATTCAATGGATAGTCAACGAAGCCGTCGATCCCTGCCTTTTCGTACTTCTCTATGTACCTGGGATCATCCGACCAGACTTCACCGAGCAAATAGAAATTTTTCTTGACCGATTTAACCTCTTTGGAAAAGTCCTTCCAAAAACTGATTGGAACATGCTTGACGGTGTCTAGCCGATACCCATCGATATCCGTCTCCTTGATCCACCATTTTGCTGCATCAATCAAGTATTTTTTCACTTCTGGATTGTCTTGGTTCAAATCAGGCAAATCATAGATCCATCCATTTTCAAGGCTTTTTTGTCCGTTCCCCAAGATCGGCTTCTTCTCATGGAACCAATCTTTCTTAGTTGGATCATCCAGCCAAGGACTGTGCGGACCAACATGATTCGCGACAAAATCCAAAATGATTTTCATGTTTCTTTTGTGCGCTTCTTTTACAAGCTCTTTGAATTTTTCCATTGTTCCAAAATGCTCGTCAGGTTTATAAAAATCTTTTGTCCAGTAACCATGGTATCCCCCATCTTCATTGTCAAAAATAGGCGTCAACCATATTGCTGTAAATCCCATATCCTTCAAATAATCCAACTTATCGATGATCCCTTGAAAATCCCCGCCTTGATAGGCCTTTGGATCATTCATGTTCACACCGAAGTCATTTGAAGTATCGCCGTCATTGAAACGATCGACCATCAAGAAATAGATCGTTTCGTCCTGCCAATTGCGTTCTTCTTTTTCAACCGCTTTTGCTGTACCACTG
The DNA here is from genome assembly GCF_003668575.1 of Falsibacillus albus. NCBI lineage: Bacteria > Bacillati > Bacillota > Bacilli > Caryophanales > Bacillaceae > Falsibacillus > Falsibacillus albus. Next base: position 166,451 of record NZ_RCVZ01000002.1, read on the forward strand.
TTAAAGCCATTAAAAAGTAAGAATGGGATGAGAAAGATAGGCAACCACCTTTTTCTCATCACTGCCCCTCCCTGCTGTTCAAAATATTATCCCTTCGTTCCACCGGATGTCAGTCCTGAAATCAAGAATCGTTGAGAGAATAAGTACGCTATGGCAATCGGAATCGCAATCAAAATCGAACCAGCGGCAAATCGTGTGAAATTGTTGTCGAACTGCTGGTTGATAAAGTGAAACAAACCGACTGCCAGCGTAAATTTCCCCGGATCGCGCAAGATGATTTGCGGCAAAAGAAAATCAACGAATGGAGCCATGAAATTAAATAGCGCCACCACACCAAGGATCGGCTTGGCAAGGGGCAGCATGATCTTGAAAAATACTCCAAGATGGCCTGCTCCATCGATACGCGCAGCTTCATCCAGTTCACGTGGAATTGTATCAAAATACCCTTTTACCAGCCAAGCATTAAATGGAATTTGTCCCCCCACATAAATAATGATCAGACCAGTCAGCGTATTTAATAAGTTTAACATATTTAGCATGACATAAATCGCTACCATGGCCATTAATGAAGGAAACATTTGCAGAAGAAGAAATGCATATAAACCATATTTTCTTCCGACGAATCTGTATCTGGAAAATGCATAGGCAACAAAGGCAGTCAGCATGACAGAAAAGAAGGAATTTGCGACAGCCACAACGAGACTGTTTTTATACCACAGCAAGTAATCGCTGTGCGGATCTGTCAGCAGCCATTTATAATGTACCAATGACCAGTTGTCGGGAATCAATTTTGCCGAATAAAGGCTTTGTCCTGGATTCAGGGACATTCCGACCGTCCAAAGGAGCGGATAGGCAATTACGATAAACATTACGGCGATGAATAGGTAAATGGATGCTACCTCTATTCTCGACTTTGTTTTTGCAGTCATTAAATATTCCCCTCCTCTTTGAAGGAACGTGTGCGTCTGAACTGGAAGAAGGCAAAGGCACAGACGATGATTCCTAAAATGATCGATACAGCCGCAGCCATGTTGTATTGATTGATATTAAATGTAAGGTTGTATACCCATGAAATAAGGATGTCGGTTCCCCCTGCACCATTCTGGCCGCGTACAGCAGGTCCTCCTTGGTTGAATAAATAGATGATATTGAAGTTATTGAAATTTCCTGCATACTGCATGATCAACAGGGGTGCCGTTGCATAAAAAATATGTGGCATCGTAATGAATCTGAACTTTTGCAGCCGCGAACCTCCATCTACATCAGCCGCTTCATACCAATCTTTTGAAATACTTTGGAGAACGCCGGTGAATAGGGCGAAAACAAACGGGAAGCCAAGCCAAGTCTGAATCATGATCAATGCGATTTTTGTCCAAAACGGATCTTGGAGCCAAGCGATATTCAAATGAAAAATCGAGAGAAGATTACGGTTGATCGTACCGAATTTATCATTGAACATAGCTGCAAAAATCAAAATCGTGACGAACGCAGGCACTGCCCATGGCAAAATTAATACTGTACGGATAAGTCTCTTGAATTTTATCCGGGGGTCATTCACTAAGAGAGCAAGAAACAGACCCAAAGCGATTTGAAGTGTAGTCGCCACAATTGTCCACACAATCGTCCAGGTAAATACACTTAGAAATGTTTCTTTCCAGACACCGATCGTCAAAAGTTTATGAAAATTTTCCAGTCCAACCCAATCAAGCAATTTCCGCGGCGGCGAGTTATACAAATTGTAGTTGGTAAAGGCTAGTGACACTGTGAAGAGAATCGGCAGCACAACAATAAAAAGAAGCATGATCAAACCAGGTGTTACAAATATGTATGGGAATCCTTTGTCCCATGTGTTCCGAAGAGATTCTTTGAAACCAGGGATTTTTGCCCCTCTTCTGATTTTTTCTGCCGTTCTTTTTGCATCAATGACATTAAAAATATAAAGCGTGATGGCAAAGGCTAAGATAATGATGGAAATAAGTCCATAGATCATAAGGAAAATGGAATGATCGACAACCGGAATGGTGCCGAGTGTACGTATTCCCCAAAGACCATAGTTGATAAAATTCCCCAACGTCAGGATGAATGAAACTTCAACGATGATAAGAATAATCCCTTTTACAAAGCGCTTATTATATAGCTGACCAAGCCCTGCGAACAGGATGGAAAGGATCATGGCTAATGCAGGATTATGTCTATTGATGTTCACTGGCTTTTGTGTAGACATATTTATTTGTGAAGACATCGTAAATCCTCCCAAAGATAGAATAATGGAGCTGACTCGGCATTCATGCCGGCCTCAGGCATAAAAACAAGTTTTGGCCTAAGTGGTGCCTGGCTTCGTTGCCTGAGTCAGCCCCAAATTTAATGAAAATTATTTAGAAGATGCAATATTGTCCTTGATTGTTTGTACTGCTTCATCCAATACTTCATCAACCGGCTGGCCTTTCGCTATGAATGACAGCGCGTTATTGATCGGCTCCCAAACCTGCTGCATTTCTGGAGCGGATGGCATTGGTTCACCGTATTTTACTTGCTCAGCAAATGCTGCAATCAACTTGTCGCTTTTCACTTTGTCATCTTCCAAAGCAGCTTTGTTTGCCGGCATTTCACCTGCAACCTCAAAGTAATGCAATGAATTTTCTTGGTTCGTAACGAATTTCATCAAGTCTGTTGCCCATTCTTTATTTTTAGAGTAAGAAGAAAGCATCCAAGACTTGACACCTACGAATGATTGTGGGACTTTTCCATCGATTTTCGGAAGAGTCGCAGTTCCAAGCTTGTCACCCAAAGCATCTTTATAAGTAGCGATATTCCAAGGACCGGTGATAACGACTGCTGTGTTTCCTTTTGTGAACAAACCATTCATGATATCAGGATTTACTTCTACAGGAATGTAGCCGTTTTTGAACCAAGAACCGATCAGCTCTCCGCCCTTTTTGGCTCCGTCATTGTTCAATCCGATGTCATTAACATCATAAGTGCCATTATCCTTTTTAAATACGTATCCTCCATTTGCTGCGAAGAACGGGTAAGAGAAATAGAAGTTAGCTGCTTCCATCAAGAATCCATACTTATCTTTAGAAGCATCAGTTTGATTTTTTGCGATTTCCATCAATTCATCCATTGTTTCAGGCGCTTTATCAACTAGATCTTTATTGTAGAAAGTTCCATAAGTCTCAACAACCAACGGAGCTCCGTATGTCTTTCCATCATAAGTTACGGCGTCGATTGCAGTGTCAACGTAATCACTCTTAGCATCCCCAAGGTCGACTGGGTCCGCCAATCCTTGAAGCACGATGCTTCCAATGCGGTCATGAGGCTGGAAGAATAAGTCTGGGCCTTTTCCTGCCGGGCCATCAAGTGCCAATGTTTTAACCTGGTCAAGCATGTCCATTGGAACCGCTTCCACTTTGATTCCTGTTTTTTCAGTATACTTATCGAAAATATCTTGAAGCGCTTGTTTTTGTTTGTCCTCATTATTGACCCAAACAACCAGTTTGTCTGGCTTTGCCACATCTTCTGTTTTCTTTGTTTCCTTTGGCTTATCTGCTGTCGCTTCCGTATCGCGCTTCGGACCGCAAGCTGCCAAAACACCCATTACGAGAACAAGAGCCAATACCAATGATAAAACTTTCTTCATTCAAGACCCCTCCTGGTTTTATGTAGGCTTTCACCTTTTCTTTTATTGTGCAACCGCATTCTGTAAAAAATAGAATGATGATAGAATAGTAGGATAACGCTTACATTTTTAGTGAAAACGATTGCACAATCTACTATTATTATATCGCCTATTTTTATTTTGACAACTAAAATTTTAAATATTTTTATAACTTTTTACCCAATAAAAGAAAACGCTTTATTTTTGTCAATGTTCCGTTGACTTTGCATGAGGGTTGGAATAACCTTTAGTTTATAATCATACCTTTTAAAGGAGTGAACATGCTTTGTTGAGAGAAGCCATTTACCATCGACCCAAAGATAATTATGCATACGCTTGCACTGAAGAAGAATTACATATCCGTATAAGGACCAAAAAAAATGATGTCCCTTCTGTCAAACTATTGTTTGGCGATCCTTACAATTGGAAAGACGGCGAATGGGTATTCGAGACCAAGGAAATGTCGATCAGCGGGAGCGACACTCTCTTTGACTATTGGTTCATTGCAATAAGTCCGCCTCATCGCAGGCTGCGATATGGATTTGTCCTTCAGGATGGAAAGGAAGCAGTATATTTAGGAGAAAAGGGATTTTCGGATGAAGCCATCAATGATACAGCATTCTACTTTTGCTTCCCTTTTTTGAATTCAATCGATGTATTCCAGGCTCCTGAATGGGTCAAGGATACTGTCTGGTATCAGATCTTCCCAGAACGTTTCGCAAATGGAAATCCAGATAACAATCCAGAAAACACATTGGCTTGGGGGAGCGTCCCTCCCAGTCCTGATAACTTTTTTGGCGGCGATTTAGAAGGGGTCATACAGCATATCGATCACTTGAAGACGCTCGGAATAACGGGAATCTATTTCACCCCCATATTCACGGCCCATTCCAACCATAAATATGACACGATCGACTATATGGAAATCGATCCGCAATTCGGGGACAAGGAAACGTTCAAAAGATTGGTGGAAATCTGCCATCAAAATGACATCAAAGTGATGCTGGATGCAGTTTTCAATCATAGCGGCTACTATTTTCCACATTTCCAGGATGTGTTGGAAAATGGACAAGACTCAAAGTATAAGGATTGGTTCCACATACATGAGTTCCCGCTTCAAACTGAACCTGTTCCAAATTACGATACATTTGCATTTACTCCTTTCATGCCAAAGCTGAATACAGAAAACCTTGAAGTAAAAGAGTATTTGCTTGAAGTAGGTAGATATTGGGTCAGGGAGTTTGATATTGACGGCTGGCGCCTCGATGTGGCAAACGAAGTCGATCATGCTTTTTGGAGGGAATTCAGAAAAGAGGTTAAAGCAATCAAGCCTGATTTATATATTTTAGGCGAAATCTGGCACGATTCCATGCCTTGGCTTCGCGGGGATCAATTCGATGCCGTAATGAATTACCCATTTACGACAAATGTATTGAATTTGATGGCAAAGAAAGCCATCTCCCCCGCTGAATTCGTCGAAAATATGAGCAGCGTCCTTCATATGTATCCCAAAAATGTGAATGAAGCGGCTTTTAATTTACTCGACAGCCATGATACGCCGAGGATTTTGACTGAATGCGGCGGTGACACTGAGCGAATGAAGCAAATTTATTCATTTATGCTCACCTTCATCGGCACCCCGTGCATTTATTACGGCGATGAAATCGGTATGACCGGCGGTATGGATCCAGGCTGTCGGAAATGCATGGAATGGGATGAATCCAAGCAAGACAAACACATCTTTTCCCACTTGCAAAGACTCATCGCTTTAAGAAAAGAGGAGCGATTATTGGCCAATGGAGGAAATCTATCATTCCTCCCATCCGACTATCATGAGAAATGCATTGCATACACGAAATCCAATGGTAAACAAACCTTATTGATCATCTTAAATATGGATGATGCAGCTACTTCCTTTAAGGTTCCATTTGATATTGACACTGAAACAATATCTGATATTTGGAGCGGTACCGAAATCGAGCGTGAGGATGACGGCTTTTCAATCGAGCTGCCGGCAAAAGGATTTGCCATCCTTTCATTTTAACTGTCTATCCTGAAGTCTTAATGGGTATTATCCATTTAAGGCTTCTCTTTTTGTATGGGCTCTTTTCGAAAAGTTTGTGCTATTCAATAAAGGTTGTGCAAGGTTGATATCCGTTGCAGGATGTGAGGTCGTTCGATGTTGGCACAGGACAAGGAAAGCTTCGAGGGGTGCCGAACTTAATCGAAAAGCAGCCTTACATCTCCTTGCTTCACTGGTGGTCTCTATTCCCTCCGGAGTATCGCAGCTTCCGCGCCAATCAACTCCTTTATTGATGATTTTCTTCAAAAACATAATAAAATAAAACAACTTTTCAAAGAACAGCCTTAGTGTACTACCTTTAATCAAAGGCTCTGTTAAACACCGCTGTTGATTTCCACGCAAGTCTTCGCTTTCCGCGGGTGGGTCGGGAGTCTACGACTTGGCACTCCAATCAACAGCTTGAAACAGGCTAAAATCAACAATAAATTTCAACATAGCCTAATCAAAAGGGAGATCATTTAATGAATAACACCAGAAAAAATCTTACATTGTTTTCATTGACTTGGCCGATATTCATCGAAATCATGCTGCATATGCTAATGGGAAATGCAGATACCCTCATGCTCAGCCAATATTCTGATCAGTCGGTGGCAGCGGTGGGGGTGGCAAACCAAATCCTTTCACTTATCATCGTCATGTTTGGATTTGTCGCCACCGGGGCAGCTATCCTCATTGCCCAAAATATCGGAGCAGACAACTGGAAAACAGCCAATGAAATCTCTTTAATGTCATTGGCGGGCAACCTTGCATTTGGAATCATCTTAAGCGGTGTTCTATTTATTTTTAACAAAGATTTGTTAATGTTAATGGATTTACCTGGCGAATTGATGGCGGATGGCTCATCCTATTTATGGATCGTCGGTGGTTTCTCATTCATACAAGCTTTGATCATGACTGCCGGCGCGATCCTCCGCAGCTACGGATATACGAAAGATGCAATGTATATCACCATAGGAATGAACATTTTAAACATCGCCGGAAACTATTTATTTATTTTCGGGGGATTCGGTGTCCCAGTTTTAGGTGTAACCGGGGTTGCCATTTCAACTACCGTAAGCAGATTGATTGGTTTCATCGTCATCATGATCGTACTAATGAAAAGGATGCCCACCCCTATGCCTTTCCGCCAAATCTTAAAGCTCCCTTCTGCACATATGAAAGACCTTTTGACTATCGGGATTCCATCGGCAGGAGAGGAATTATCCTATAATGCCTCCCAAATGATGATCACGTTCTTCATTACGATGATCGGAACGGAAGCTTTAACGACAAAGGTATATGCACAAAATTTAATGATGTTCATCTTTCTGTTCAGCGTTGCCATCAGTCAAGGTACGCAAATACTCGTCGGACGGCATGTAGGGGCAAAGCAATTCAGCGAGGCATATAAACGATGTTTAAAAAGTTTGAAGATCGCAATATTCATTTCATTGGGAATGGCGATTATTCTTTCGATCTTTTCCAAGCCCCTCTTGGGGATATTCACAACAAATTCTGCGATAATTGCCGAGGGATCCACTTTAATTTACTTGACGATCTTATTAGAACCTGGACGATCGTTCAATCTCGTGATCATCAATTCGCTCCGCGCAGCAGGCGACGTCCGCTTCCCGGTGTACATGGGGATCTTATCCATGTGGGGGGTTAGCGTCACTATCTCTTATTTTCTCGGAATCTTGCTTCATCTTGGTCTCCTAGGAATCTGGATCTCCTTCATTGCCGACGAATGGCTGAGAGGGCTCCTGATGCTCAAACGCTGGAAATCAAAAGCGTGGATGAATATGTCCTTTATGAATAAAGTGTCCTGAAAATAAAAAGTGTCCTTAAATATTATTGATTCTAACCTGCTTTTTAAAAATCTCCATTTGATGTTGATTTCCGCTGCAGGGTGCTGTATTTCCAAGGGGCGGTCGGGGAGACCCCCCTACAAATCAACATTGTAAGCCTTTTGATGAATAGCAACAAACTATACTGAAAAAGCCAAATAAAAACTCTCGGCATTATGCAGGGGTGCACATTGGTGCCTGTCACCAATGGGGCACCCCTTTTTTCCCCATGTTACATTTCCTTACATTAAATTTAAATTTTTTGAATTTTCCACTTGAATTTTTATATTTTTCAGAATATTATTATGAATAAATAATCTTCATGTCATAAAACATAACATGAAATTAAGGGAGGAGGAACAGATTTGAAAAAATTAGAAGCTATTATTAGACCAGAACAATTCCAACACCTAAAGAACGGATTGGCTTCGCTCGGCATTAGCGGCCTCACCGTCTCAGAGGCAGCAGGATGCGGTAAGCAAAAAGGAAAAAAAGGGTTATTCAGGGGGACTTCTTTTGAAATACAATTGGTTCCCAAAGTAAAGGTTGAAATGATCGTAGAAGATGAAAAAATAGATCCGATCGTAGACATCATACTTGAAACCTGTTCAACATCAACGGTAGGAGATGGGAAGATATTCATTTTCCCAGTGGAGGAAGTCATTCGAATCAGAAGCGGTGAACGAGGCAGTGAAGCCATATTATAATTTCAGGAGGCTATGAAATGTTTAAAAAAACAAGTCTAATTTTATGTTTAAGCCTAGGAACGAGCAGCGTCGCAATGGCTGCAGAGCCCACAACAACCGAATTGAAAACTTCCATCGATATGGTCTGGGTGATGATGTCCGCTATTTTAGTATTTTTTATGCATGCAGGCTTTGCAATGGTGGAAACCGGCTTTACACGTGCGAAGAACACCTTGAACATCCTCATGAAAAACTTCTTGACTGTCGCCATCGCCTCGATTCTTTATTATTGCATCGGCTTTGGCCTCATGTTCGGGAAATCCAGCCATGGCCTCTTCGGTACTGATGGTTTTCTTTTATCAGGCAGGACCGACCTGGGATTCTTCATGTTTCAGACGGTATTTGCCGCTACCTGTGCCACGATCATCTCAGGTGCTGTTGCGGAACGTATGAAACTATCAAGCTATTTATTGGTGACCGTCGTTATGACAGGATTGATTTATCCGATCATCGGCCATTGGGTTTGGGGAGGCGGGTGGCTTTCCAAACTTGGATTCATCGATTTCGCCGGTTCATCCGTCGTTCACTTGACAGGTGCCGTCGGATCGCTTGCCGTCATCCTATTTCTCGGACCGCGCATCGGAAAATATAAGGACGGAAAAATCAATGCCATCCCTGGACACAATATTCCAATGGGTGCGCTGGGCGTATTCATTCTATGGTTTGGCTGGTTCGGCTTCAATGGGGGAAGCACGCTTGCTGCAGATCCCTCATTAGTGCCCCATGTACTGGTTACAACCTTATTCGCTGCATCTGCCGCGCTGCTTTCATCGGCATTTTACTCTAAACTGCGCTTCCAGCGGATCGATCCTTCTTTGACACTGAACGGTGCACTTGCAGGTTTGGTCGGGATCACAGCCGGATGTGCCAATGTCTCCCTCACAGGTTCTGTCTTGATCGGACTGATTGCAGGGGTGATCATGGTTGAGGCGGTTTGGCTCATTGATTCAAAACTAAAAGTTGATGATCCGGTCGGTGCTACTTCCGTACACGGGATTTGCGGAATTTGGGGCACACTTGCCGTTGGTTTATTCGATACACAGAATGGACTTTTATACGGCGGAGGGAGTTCACTGCTGGCAACTCAGGCGATCGGTGTCCTTGCCGTGATTGTTTGGACATTTATTACAGTCGGAGCAGTTGCATTTGCCTTGAAGAAATTGTCCGGCATCCGTGTCTCTTCAGAGGAGGAAATATCCGGTTTGGACTTTGCCGAACATGGATCAAATGCCTATTCCTTAAGGGAAGCAATCCTCCCGGATTTATCAGAATCAGCCGGAAGCCCAACCTTTGGAAAAGATTTAGTGGAGCGGTTGAATAGTTTAAGTGTTTCAGAAGTAAATAAATCATCATAAAGCAACAGGGGAATTCCCGCTAATGGGAACTCCCCTTTTTTATGAAAAATCTTCGTTAAATCATCGCCATTATCTTGGTTTTCTCTTCATTTGAAACAGATTGCTTCTCCTTAAATACCTCGTATTGGCTGATCCTAATTTGATCAAGAATGGCACGATACAATAAAGCGGCCCCTTTAACAGGAATCCGGGAATCCAACGGGTACAAATGCATGGTAGACAGAGCGAGCTCATAATAACGCTCAGCCTTCACCGCCAGCTCCTCCCAAACTGCAATAAAAGAAGAATTCATTCTATGAAGGTGTAAATCACTCATGGAATAATGGTGCTTATCCATCAATTCAGCCGGAAGATAGCACCTCCCTTTTTCCAAATCCTCTCCAACGTCTCTTAAAATGTTCGTGATTTGCATTGCATAACCTAAATGAATGGCATCCTGCTTTAATTGATCTTGCCGTTCAGGGGCCAAGACCGGCAAAAGCATCAGTCCTACGGAACTTGCTACGTGGTATGAATAATCAAGGAGGCTGCTCACATCTTGATAACGCCTTCCCTCCAGATCCATCTTTTGCCCCTTGATCATTGCCAAGAATGCAGATCGATCCATATGGTAGTTAGAGAACACATCATGAAGAGCTACCCATAAAGGGTCATCAGTAGAAAAGCAATGATTCATAAACGCATGAAATTCAGCTTCAAATGCTAACAACCCCTTTTCCGGATAAAGTCCTTCATCCACGATGTCATCCACTTTCCTACAAAAAGCGTAGATGGCCCACACGGCGTTTTTCTTTTCCCGAGGCAGCAAGGAAAATGCTTTAAAAAATGTCTTGGAATGTTTTCTTATGATTCCTTCACATATTTGATATGCGGTTGAAAGTTCCAGCACTTGCATTCACACCCTTCTTTTCAACGTGTGTGTCCATTTCCTTACGGATCGCATCCACCAGCATAGACGCACCTTGCATGACAATTGGAATCCCTCCGCCAGGATGAATCGAAGCTCCGACAGCATAGATATTGTTTTCTTTAAAAGGTTTGATTTGTGGCCTGAATGGACCTGATTGAAGCAGTTCCGGCGCTATGCCAAAACTCCCTCCCTGGTACAACCCATCAGCCAGCGCATCTTGAGGGGTCCTTATCGTCATCCATTCAATTTCCTTGCGAAGGCCAGAAAATTGAGCCGACTCCATCTCAGCAATGATGCGATCGGCAAATCGCTCTTTCTCCGTTTCCCATTCGATCGCTTCGCCTGAAGGAACGGGTACCAAAACATATAGGACCCCTTTATTTTCCGGCGCTAGACTATCGTCAATCAAAGATGGATGAAACACATAAAAGGATGGATCTGAAGGCACATTCTTTTCCTTAAAAATCTCTTTCATATTTTTTTCAAAATCATCACCAATGAAAAACTGGTGTACATTCGCATGTTCGAATTTCTTATTCACACCCATATAAATCAGAAAACAGGAGGAAGAAGCTGTGAAGCGTCGCCTATTCTTTTGCACCATCCTTTCAACTATCGGAAAATCCCCATTCATGATCACAAGATCTGTCGGAAACTCACACCCATTGGCGATGATACTTGTCGCGCGTCCTTCTGTTCTGCATATTCCAGTCACTTCATGATTCGTATGAACACGAACGTTGGCCCGCTTCAATGCCGTCTCCAAAATATCTACTAAATTCGCATATCCACCTTTTAAGTAATGAATCCCGTGAAAGTGTTCACTGAAAGAGACAAGGCTGTAAATGGCTGGGGTCGTAAAAGGATTCCCGCCGATATAGAGGGTTTGAAGCGCATAGGCCGTCTGCATCAGTTTGTTGTCAAAATAACTCTCGAGCTGCTTCATGACAGATTGGTGTGCATTCAATTTCCATAATGATGACAAAGTAGATGGCTTAAAAAAATTCAAGATATTAGAAAAAGATTGTTCAAGAAAAGAAGGTTTTCCAATTTGATAGCGCCGGTTCATGTCTCGCATAAATTTGAGAAATCCTGCCTCATTGCCTGGAAAAGATTCACGGATTTCTTTCAGCTGCTTTTCCTCATCGCTATATTTTGTATAAGATTTCCCGCTGGAAAAATGGATTTTATATAGAGGGTCACATGGAATCAAATCAATTTCCTTTTCCAGGACACCCGCCTTCCCGAGGATTTGCTTAAGCATTTCTGGCAGAAGAACAATCGTTGGTCCCTGATCGATTTTGTATCCCTTATGGTTGACGAATGCCAACCTTCCACCGAGCTTTTCAGATTTCTCAAAAACGGATACTTCAAATCCATCCTGCGCCAGCATCAACGCCGCCAGCATGCCGCCGATTCCACCCCCAGCAACCGACACTCTCATAGGACTTCCTCCCTCCTGTTTTTATCACCGCCTGTCAATAATCCCGTTGTGATGCGAGCTGATTCTAAAATGGTCGGCAGGCCGCTGCCTGGGTGCGTCCCCCCACCAACAAGCCAGCAATTCTTTAATTCTTTAAATTTGTTCGGTGGACGAAGCGCCATCATCTGGGAGAGCTGATGCCCCAAATTGAAAGTTGCCCCTTCATATATAAAGAAATCTTTTTCCCAGGAAACCGGAGAGATGATCTTCTCGAATTCAATGTGATCCTGAATATCCTTGAACTGAGTTTTTTCTTCGAGGGTCTTCAGTACAAGGTTCCTGAATTCTGCTTTATTTTCACTCCAATCGATCCCGCTCATATTATTGGGGACGGGAGCCAAAATATAAAGAGTCGATTTGCCGAGTGGTGCGAGTGTTTCATCCGTTGCACAGGCATTTTGGACGTATATGGAAGGATCTCCGGAAAGAATCATCGAATTCGTGATCTCCTCGACATTCCTGCGGTAATCTTCAGAAAAACAAACCGTATGATGGGGAAGATCATATTTCTTATCCAGGCCTAAATAAATCATGAAGGTTGAACAGGAGTATTTTTTCTTCCTGAGATTTGACTTGCTGAACCGCTTCAAAACTCCATCATCCACTAGATTTGTCATGCTATGGGCAAAATCGCCGTTTATAACCGTATGACAAGCCGAAACCTTGGTGCCATCCTCCAGCAGTACGCCTTCGACAGCCTTTTTCCCATTCAACAATAATTTCCGGACACCTCTATTTAAATGAATTCGGCCACCATTTTCCTCAACAACTTGAGTCATTGCCTTTGACAATCGGTTCACACCTCCAATTGGATGAAAGATGCCGTATTCATGTTCCATAAAGGAGAGGATCGAAAACGCTCCAGGACATTCCCAAGGCGACATGCCCAAATACTTTGACTGAAAGGTAAAAGCAAACTTTAATTCTTCTTCCTGAAAGTAGTCGCTTAATACCTCATAAACAGATTTCCCAAGCGATAATCGCGGCAATGCCTTTAAAACCCTCGGGCTTATATAATGATAGATCTTATCCATCCTGTTTTGTAAAATCGGCTTAAGCTTATCCATTTTCACTTTCGTATCTTTCATAAATTGCACATACCCTTTTGAACTGCCGGGAAAATGTTTTTCCAGTTCATTGATCATTTTCTCTTTCGTTCGGAACATCTTTATGGCTTTCCCTTCAAAGATAAGTTCGTACATCAAATCAAGTTCTTTTAAATCTATGTAATCTGCCAGATCCCGGCCAGCCATCTCAAAGAGCTCCATGGCGATTTCGGGCATGCTTAGGAAAGTCGGACCTATATCAAATGTGAAACCCTGCTCAGTAATGGAACCATTTCTTCCACCGACAAAGGATTGCTTTTCAAAGATATCCACTTCGTATCCTTTACTGGACAATAGCATGCCTGCTGCAAGTCCTCCTGGTCCCGCGCCGACAATGACAATATTCCTCGACATATTCTTCATGCCTCCAAATCAATAAGATGTTAATGCATTTTCCCTTATAGATATATATATTGGACAAGGTTCTATTTTATTTTAAAACATTTACTATACATAACTTATACAATTATTATACAATCCTGTTACATGTTTATCAATTGATAAGTATGCAAAATACAAAAAAAGAAGCATTTTGTCTTGCCGCATTCAAGCAACAGCAATCCAATGCTTCTTTTTAATATGATTGAAGCTATTCATCTAAGGTTGGAATCCGCTGAGATTAAATTCAAGGGAAATTATTTATCTATCAATCAGAGTAATATTATTCTTTTTAAACCATTCATCAATTTGAACCAAATAAGCCAACAGCTGCGGGCCGGTCATTAGCTGGCCATACCATGGTACTTTAAATGCATCCCCGCCGCTCTCGACGATTTGATGAAGCTTTTTATGGTCGAATAGTTCAAAAAGGACGCTCGATTTATTTTTTAGCAGATTGGTCAATTTGCTTTGTACAAGTTGTGTATAAACCGGATGATGAGTTTTCGGATATGGGCTTTTTTTTCGATAAAGAATGTCTTTTGGGAGAACGCCCTCCAATGATTTGCGAAGAAGCCCTTTTTCCCTTCCATCCGCCATTTTCCACTGCCAAGGGATGTTCCATGCATACTCAACCAAGCGGTGGTCCGCAAACGGGACCCTGACCTCAAGGCTTGCTCCCATACTCATCCGGTCCTTTCGGTCAAGAAGGGTCGTCATGAACCAGATCATATTCAAATAGAATAGCTCTCTTCTCCTTGCCTCCAGAGGCGTCTCCCCTTCTAAACGAGGTGTCTCATCCACCGTTTTCTGATAAACGATCTGGACATATTCATCAAGGTTCAGCTTCTCCTTCCACGAATCATTTAGGAGACCCTGCCTCTCATCCGTCGACCTCATCCAAGGAAATGCTTTTCTGTTCAGATCATCTTCCCGGTGAAACCACGGATATCCCCCGAATATTTCATCTGCACATTCACCTGAGAGACTCACGACGAAATCCTTTTTTATTTCTTTGCAAAACCATAGGAGCGAAGAATCTACATCAGCCATCCCTGGAAGATCCCGAACCTCCACCGCTTCCTCTAGATAGTCGACCAGATCATTTTGGGAGATTTCACAATAATGGTGGTTAGTCTGGAAGGATTTAACCATTTGCTCGATCCATGGCCCATCCGAATTTGGCTGAAAAGCGTTCGCCTTGAAATATTGACTATTTCCTTCGTAATCAATGGAGTAAGTATGAAGCGGCCCTTTTCCTTCCCTGTTAAAATGATTGGAGGCAATCGCTGTGATGGCACTCGAGTCCAAACCGCCTGATAGGAAAGTGCATAATGGCACATCAGATACCAATTGGCGGGTTACTGCATCCTTTAACAAAAACCCTACTTTTTCCACTGTTTCATCAAAGGTATCTGTATGTTCCTGACTTACTACATTCCAATACCTCCAGATCTTCAAACCATTCCTTGAAACTGTCAGCGCATGACCGGGCCGCAGCTCCTTTACCCCTTTGAAGACGCCATTTCCGGGAGATCTTGATGGTCCCAGCCCCAGAATTTCAGATAACCCTTCCCGATCGATTTCCGCTTTCATATCCTCATGGGCAAGCACCGCTTTAATTTCCGATCCGAATATGAATCCATTATTTTTCTCTGCATAAAAAAGAGGCTTTACCCCCAGCCGGTCCCGCCCGATGAACAACTGTTCCTTTTCACTATCCCATACTGCAAAGGCGAATATCCCATTCAAGTGGTCAACGCACCTCTCACGCCATTCAATGTAAGCATTCAGCAAAACTTCTGTATCAGAATGACCTTGAAACGAATATCCTTTAGAGAGCAGCTCTTTTCTTATATCCTCGGTATTGTAGAGCTCGCCATTGTAGCAAATTGTATAAGTATGATCACCTTGGCTTCTTGACATCGGCTGCTTCCCGCCTTCGGGATCGACAACCACCAGCCGTTTGTGTCCAAAGGCCGCATGCCGGGTAGACCAAATATTTGTATCATCCGGTCCTCTTTTCTTTAACGTATCCGTCATGGTCTTTAATATGTCTGTCCTTGAAGTCAAGTTATGCTGAAAATGAATCCATCCAGTAATGCCGCACATAGCATACACCCTTTCTAAATGAAGTCGGCTGAACATTAGGCATGATTTATCATATGCCTTGATGAAAAAATAGTTATTTGTCCGAAAAAAATAACAGGGGCTTCCTGTATGAAATGCAGGGTCTATGTCAAAAAATAGAAATTGAAGATATTATATTGGAGGTTTCTTTCGTGAATCATCAAGATCGAAATCAATTTTTAGAAAAACAAACTCGAGCCTTCACTGCAGGAACCGCTGAAATGATTGACAACCAGTGGGTCTTCTTTGATGAGGAAACCGATGAGGCATCGATGCTGGAATATTATATCGATCATGAAATAGAGGTTTTTCGATTCAACCAATGGGAAAAAGGAAAGCTCCGTGACAACGGGAAAATCAAATTGCCATACGGGACGGTTTCACTTGATCATGCAGCTGCCATCAGGATCAGAAAGAACTTGGTGTTTTCCCTGGAAATGCTGTTGGATGACTTGAATGACGATGCCTTTGTCCAATTCATCACAAGCCTCAACTCAGCCCACTTTTCCATTTACGACTGCATTTACTGCCATAATCATCTTTCGTTTTTAAGTAAAGAAGGTCGCAGGGAAGGCGTCAACTTCCTGATGTTTGATAACAGTGAAAATATTTGTTCAGTCCAGCACCATTTCAGGTACAGCCAAAAGGATCAGGACCGGTTTGAATTGACCTTGAACACAGGAAAACGATTCATCATTGAAAAATTCAATTAAGAGGTTGTTTTATTGGTTAAAAATTGGGGACGCTTCCGAATACGAGGGAGCGTTTTTTTAGTTGAATGGGTGCCTGGTTGGATCGTTAAGGAGGAACGGTGGATGCGAACTTTGTAGACAATTGTAGAATAATCGATATATTGAATTTTTGGCTGATATATTAGCGATTTCGCAGATAAAATCAAATTTTCGCTGATATATGATCTCTTTTCGCAGATACCTGTGGATTAGAACTGTTTGATCATGTTATTTTCAAGCTTTTCAGTTTTTCAAAAGCATTTTGGCTTCATTTTAAGTACAATTATCGTTTGATTGGTCCCTTTTCCAGCTTTCCTTCCCCGTTTTGGGCACGATCCCCCTTTCTCTTGCCCTTTTCTCGCTTTCCTACATACTTTCGAGCACGTTCACCGACGGAGCTCTTCCCCTTTTGCTTGTGAATGCTCGGTCATTCTGTAAAATGTACATAGTTTAACATCCAGATTTCCAACTCTGGCCCACCACCATTTTCCCACAAAAAAAAAGAGCCATGACGGCTCTTTTTTAGCTAGGATTGTAGAACGGGTGCCATCCCAATGGAAGGCTCAGTCCCAAGTAAAGTACAGCAACAATGGCAATGATGAAAATGGTCCATAAAGCCCCTGTGCTCTTACCCTTAGATGTACGGATCAAAATCATTTCAAACATGGAAATGACCACTAGCCCTGTCAGGACCTTGATTCCATACAACATATGATTCGCATTTGGATTCCCTACCGGATACAATAGTGCTCCAGAGATGATGATTAAAATGTAAAATACTCGCAGGATCATGTGTACAATCTTAAATCCTTTAGCGTTATTACTTTTATGTAAGGATAACGCGACGAAAAATAAAATGATCGCAATTGCCCAAGTGGTGATATGAAGATGCGTCGTAGCCATCATGCGGGCATCCCTCCTTTTATAGTTTCCTACTTCATTGCTCTCAATATCATACCATAGAGAAAGGAAAAAGTAGAAATAAGAACCTATCATTATTTTACTTTATTCTTTAAAATTCCGATGTTCTCGATTTCTATGACGATTTCATCACCAGATTTTAAAAATCGCGGAGGCTTAAAGCCTTTCCCCACGCCAGCCGGTGTTCCAGTGGCGATGATGTCCCCCGGCTCCAGGGTCATGCCTTTTGACAGTTCTGAAATGATTTCGTCAATCGGGAAAATGAAATGGGAGGTATCTGATTGCTGGCGGACCTCTCCATTGACGGTTGTGGTGATTTTCAGCTGACCGGGGTCTTCGATCATCGATGCGTGCGTGATGCTCGGTCCCATTGGACAGAATGTATCCAAACTTTTTCCGATAAAGAATTGCTTATGCCTTGATTGCAAATCCCGTGCAGTGATGTCATTGACAATCGTATAGCCAAACACGTGTTCAAGTGCATGATCCCTACGGATGTTCTTCCCTTCTTTGCCGATCACGACCGCAAGTTCCCCTTCATAGTCAAGCTCAGAAGTCACATCGGAATGGCAATCGATCAACCCCTCATGTCCGATCACCGTTGTAGGCGCTTTCGTGAACATCATGATATGACTCGGGATATCTGCTTCACTCCCCAGTTCGATTGCATGGTCGCGGTAATTCTTACCGACACACATGATATTTTTGCCAGGACGCGGTATTGGGGCAGCAAAAGCCACTTTTTCCAAGGAAATTTTGAATGATGAGCAGTCGTCCTGAGTTTGTCCAAATTCCAAGGCATCCTTGACTGCATCCATAAAGCTTTCACCCATTTTTATCCCTTCCAACAGTGATTCAGGAAGTTTTGGAGATTCATATTTTTGTTGGATGGAAGGTAAATCCCATATAAAGTCTTCAAAGTCTGATAAAACTCCATAGCTCAACGCTCCGTCGATTGAATACGATACAAATTTCATTTGCTGCACCTCTTCTTTCATTAATATTAGGGTTTTTCGTAAACGCTCTTTTCGTAAAGTTTGTTGCTATACATCAAAGGTTGTGTAAGGTTGATTTCCGCTGCAGGCTGCTCTATTTTCCGAGTGGTCTCACCCGGCCCGCTGTTCCCTCCGGAGTCTCGCACCTTCCGCTCCAATCAACTTCATATGATGAGTTATTTTAAAGAAAAACTGGTAAAAACAACAATCTTTGAGAAAACAGCCTTTTATGATTATTATGATATCACTTTTATTTACTTCGGTAGGCTGCTTTTTTCCAAATGGATTCAAGTGGACCTTGTTTGAACTTGATAAACCAAATTTCCGCTGCAATGACCTGGATAAAATAAATTCCGATGGCAAGCTCGATGCTCGTGGATAGATCCATATCGTTGTAAAGGTTGAGTCCATATCCATAAAAAATGAATGACCCCACAATAGATTGACTGATATAAATGGTCAACGACATTCTACCGGCCATAGCAAACGGCTTCAACAATTTTTGACTGTGCGGGATCATCGTCAGTAGAACCAATAGGGCAAGATAGCCGATTCCCAGCATTGGCCCGCCAAGAATGTTTTGGATGAACATAAATACTGTGTTCTTTAAAAGTATGTACGGAAGCATCTTCAATAAAATGCCAACGGTCAGGAATACTGCGGCTGCTGCCACCCAATATTTTTTATAATTCTTTGCATTCTCGAACCACTTTTCCTTTGCAGCACCTGCACCTATCATCATCATTGGAAAGATCGTCACCAACATGAAGATTAGATTACCGGGATTGTTCACATGATACCAATCAAATATCCTTTGCTGCATGATTGCAGCATAGGAAGAAGATGTGTACGCTGAAATCGAATCCTTGATGCCATTGATATCGGACCAAATTACTGCGCTATATGGGTCGATGATGGCGGAATAACTCAAATAGACACTGAACAAAAGATTAGGGATCAAAAACAGCGTCATTCCGAAAAGCACCAATTTCTTGCCCGTCATGCTTAAAACGGTCAAAAGAAGAAGTCCAAGCAACGCATAAATGATAAGTATATCCCCATACCAAATAAAAACAGCATGAATGATGCCAAAGCCGAGCAGGATCAGCAGCCTCCTGGCACTGATTTTAAAGGATGAATCCCCCATAGATCGAGTACGCTGCTGAATCATCACCATTCCAAAACCAAAAAGAAACGCAAATATGGGGTAAAAACTTCCTTCTATGAATATATCGTCCGAAACATAGCTGCCCAAATCGCTTCGCTGATCCCACCATTCAAACGGATTCATGTATAATACCGGTGAATGAAATGAGATGATATTGACCATGAATATTCCGAGCAAAGCAATTCCCCTTATTATGTCTATTGATAATAATCGTTCATGGGATTGCATAGGTCTCATATTAGCTCCCCTTTTTCTCTGTATCTCAATTTACATTTTACAATGAAATTTTCCTTTAGGCGAATGAATCACATTTACTCCTCACTCTCATACAATGTTGTAAGAAATCATGTAAAGGATGTGAACGGTCATGCCTGCTTTTGTTGGAGCCGTTCAAGTAATCAACCTTGGATCGAGCGGGGTTTTCCATATAGGTGATGTCTTTCAAATACAGCCACTGTCCAATTCCAAGACCTTCGCCGGGGCCGGGTCCTTTAATACCGGAGATGGGCTATCGGTTTATAACGAACGATCCTCGACCAATACGTATGACCAAGACGGCTTGGATCAAGGAAATTACTTCAATGTTTAATGATGTGGTGATCGCATGAAATTTTACGTCCAGCAAACGATTCAAATACAAATGATCAAAATTGGCTCGGTTTCAAACTCCTCCGTTTTTCAAATCGGAACAGCAGGTTCCATTAGTGAATCCTCAAACCTATATAATACAGGCGGCTACATCAAACCCGCACCTGAAGCAGTGAAACCGGGAACTGTCGTGGCTGAACAAGGAGCTAAGCAACCCCCTATAATAAAAAAACCTTTAGTGCCATTTCAGCCTCCTGCTTCTCCAGTATAAAAACTTTATTAGAAGGTGAGGTGTCATCATGCAGGACCTCTATCAACATATCAATCAGCTGTATCACTATATAAGCAAGCAGACAAATAAAATAAAAGACTTGGAAGATACGATATCATCCATTCAAATGGAGATTGAGCAATTAAAAAGCAAGCCATCTGTCAATGTGGAGAGGCTGGAATATAAATTCGATCAGCTGAAGGTTGAAACACTGGAAGGCACGCTCAATATTGGTCTTAATCCAACCGACTTGAAAAATATAGAGGATTTTGCAGTTGACCAGCAGCCTGCTAATTCAGAATCCGTCGTCACACCTTTCCCACAAGGAATGCGTGATAATATCGAAGCTGCCGCGAATCAATACGTCGATAAGGAAATAGCCAATTTGATTCAGGATAATGAGGAGCAATTAGAGACACACATCGACCCACAGTATCATGAATTGATTAAAAATGATATTAAACGCCAACTGCCACAGCGAATAAGCTACTATATCAATGTCCACTCCCACCCAAGTGCCAGACAGCAGAACCCGGTAGAACAATTGGAAGAAGTGATTGGGCAGAAAATCAGAGCCGATATCCAACAGGCGGTATACACATTCATTGCCCAATTACCAAATGAATTGAAAGGAAAGAAGCCAGATGGAACTTAATGTCGTTAATCGCGAGTTATGCGTAAATGCAATCCGCATCATTGGAGTCTCAGCTTCAGGATTAGTGTTGGTAGGCGATGCAAACCACATCCAACTTGCCTCCACCTTTGATACACCACCTGAATCACTTATTGTTGGTCCATTCGTTCCACTGTCGCCTCAAGGATGATGAACCCCTTTTGTCGTCAATCCATTGTGCAAAATACGACTGTTGATGTAATGGGTTTTGCTGCTGTAATAGAAATTGGAGACTCCTGTTATATTAGATCCAAATCAAACGTCTTGGCCACTCAAAGGGAAAGAGAACTATTTTTTGATGAAGAAGGAAGCTATGAGGATTATCCCATTTTTAACGAACCTATTCCCATTCCTCATGAAAGGGAACCTGTTTATATCAATAAATTGAATGCAAATGGCACGATCAGAGTCAATAAAATCCGTATTAACGGTATCTCAAATGCTGCAATATTGCATATCGGAAGCACGAATGACGTCTATTTAGAAAATAGGACTCATCATATCCGCCAATTGATAGAACGTGAAGAGGAATTGAATCTGTCTTTAAATAATTCCACAACACAAGAATAAGAAAAATATTATTAAAAGGAAGGTGTATATATGCCAGCCTTTACTGGACCAGTTCAATTAACGACCGTGAACGGAGGAACCGTTCAATTCGGGGATACCGCTGTCATTTCACCCAAAAATGGAGCAAAGACAACCGCAGGAAGTGGAGCTTTCAATACGGGTGCTTTATTTTTCACCTATACAATTTTTAGTGTGAATGGAACTCTTGATACGAGCCTAATCGATCAGCCTATCATCGGAAACAACTAAATAAAGGTTTGAATAAAGAAGGTAACGAGAAGATGGTTATTTGAATAAGCTATTAGATAATCTAGTTGAAATAAGTGTTTATTAATTTTGTAAAAGAAGGTGTGTATATGCCAGCGTTTTCAGGTTCTGTCCAAGTCATGAGCGTAAACGGAGGAACTGTGCATTTTGGGGATACAGCCGTCAATTCACCCAAAAGCGCATCCAAATCAACAACTGGAGCAGCATCAATCAATTCGGGATCATTCTTCGATGCCTTTTCATTTTTTAGTATAAATGGCACGTTGAACAACAGTCTCATTGAGCAGCCGACAGCGGGAAATAATTAATCAAAACTGACCGATGCCACTTCGCCTTTCTACAGAAGGCAGGTGCAGTCCGGTCAGTTTTTTCTTTTTCGATGATTCGATTTTTTCATCTTTGGGATTCTGCTTGCAGGCTGCTTTTTGATCCATTTAATGAACTTCCAAAGCTGGGGATTGGCTCTTAGCTTCTCAACCGAATTCATTGTTTCCGCGAGCTCCTCATTTGTAAAAAGCGCGTGGATTTGTTTATGACAAGGGATGCAGAGCATGGCCGTCGGGAGAAACGCTCCCCCCATTTCCTTCGGTGTGAGATGATGCTCCGTTACAGCTACTTCCTCCCGCAAACAAAGCTCACATTTTCCTTTGACAGAACTTTTTCCCATTAATCATTCCCCCTTTTAAGCCATAATCTGAAATTTATATTAGGTACTTATAAAATAAAGGAACAGCGAGAATTCTTTCGCTGTTCCTTTATTGTTGCCTCAAAGCTCAAGGACATGTGCACCATCAAAAAAGAATAGAAATTTCCCTACAACGGGCTGTTTCCAAATCTTTTCGATTGCCACTTGATAAAATTCTAGCTGCACACGGTATCGTTTTTCCAAGATTGGCATCGCTTCTTCGAAACCACCTTTGTAGCGTTCATGAATGGTATCTGTCTTATAGTCTAAAATGGTAAGTCCATATTCGTCCTGTATGACACAATCGATGATCCCCTGGACCAATACATCCTCTTGTCCTTTTTGCCAATCGGGATAAATCTCATCAGCTGGTACGGCGATGCTGAATGGAATTTCACGGTATACCTTTTTGGCATAAATCATTTTCTTGCCGATTTCTGTATGGAAAAAGGCTGCAATTTCCTCGATGCTGATGGCATTTTTTTGTTCTTCTGTCAGCAGCTCTTTTTTTATCATGGTGCCAAGCAATTCTTCCAGAGTTTGAACCGTCGGCATCTTTCCGAGTGGAATGTGCTGCATGACCATATGCATGGCCGTACCGCGTTCAGCGGGACTGAGTTTTTCCTCCTGCATGAACCTCGGCCTTTTCAAAACAGGCTTCTGCATTTTATTAAGAAGCGTTGTATCACTTTCTGCATCACGAATCTCCAACATCCTCTTCAATTCGGATACTGATTGCTTCGAACGTTTTTTCGTTGCATCCTTGTATGGATAGGACCAATTAAGACTTGTGATAATCTTATCTTTTTCAGGTGAGTGTTCTGGATAAACTTTTCCTTCCTTCACAAACTCCTGCCAGTCTTTTTCTGCTTCCGATGGTTTTACTTCTGATTGTAAAATCGATTTGTGGTGGATGCTGACCTTCCAGCGTGATGGGTGTTCCTTCATGCCTTCAGGCAGGAGTGCGGAAATGCTTTGGCTGCCATCTCCCAATAGGGAAACATCGGCATGCCTGATCAAGGCAGGGCCGATCCAATCCAAGTAAGACTTGGCTTGGGCACGGTCATAGTCCTTCAACAGCCATTGATCCAATGCCGGGCTGCTTCTCCACTTCTTCACGGTTTTTGAAAGCTCTTTATGGCTCCCAATTAAATATAGTTTCTCTTTTGCACGTGTTAAGGCAACATACAAGACCCGCATTTCTTCAGAAATCAACTCCAACCGCATTTTCCTTTTAAATGCCAGCTGCGGCAGGGAAGGATATGTGATTCGCTTTTCAGGGTTCATATATTTAGCTGCCAGCCCCAAATCTTTATCCAATAAATAAGGAGAATTCAAATCCATCATGTTAAAATTCCTCGAAAGCCCTGCCAAAAAGACGACAGGAAATTCAAGGCCTTTACTTGAATGAATCGTCATCAGCCTGACGACATCCTCGCCTTCACTTAATGCCCGGGCTGTACCGAGATCGTCTCCACGCTCTCTCATTCGATCGATGAATCTTAAAAAGCGGAAAAGTCCCCTGAATGAAGTTGATTCGTACTGTCTTGCACGATCATACAATGCCCTCAAGTTCGCCTGTCTCTGCTTTCCTCCCGGCAGACCGCCGACAAAATCGTAATATCTGGTGTCCCGATACAGCTGCCAAATCAAATCGGACAGTGCCCCCTGCCTTGCAAGCGTCCTCCATCCATCGAGCTGCAGTAAGAATTTTTCCAGCTTATCCGCCAATTCTTCATGATTCTTTGCTTCCTTTTGTTGAACCATTTTTTTGACAGCCTCATAAAATGCACCAATGGAATTTGATTTCCGGATGGCAGCAAGCTCTTCTTCTTCTAAGCCCACGATTGGCGAGCGCAATACAGCCGCCATGGGAATATCCTGGTATGGGTTATCGATGATTTTAAGGAGCGAGAGCATGACCGTTATTTCTGTCGCATCAAAGTAGCCTGTAGCCAAATTCGCATAAATCGGGATGCCGGCTTCCTTAAACTCTTCCATGATGACCGGAGCCCACGGCATTGATCTTAGCAGCAATACGATGTCCTTATATTGGATCGGACGATAAGCTTTCTTCTTTGGATCGTAAATTTGTTTTTCGGATTCTATCAATTCTTTGATCCTGTTGGCAATGAGTCTTGCCTCAAGCTGTGATTGCTCCAAATCCTCTTCGCTGGCTGCATCGGAATCCTCCTCGATTTCCGTGGCACTGCCGTCATCCGCTAAATCGACGAGCTGGATTTCAATTGGATATTCTTCATCTTCAGGATATGAAGCTCCCAATACAAGTTCAGCATTGGCATCATACTCAATTTCCCCGACCTCAACTCCCATGATCTGCTTGAATAAATAATTTGTACCGGATAAAACCTCTTTTCGGCTCCTGAAGTTTTTGGCTAAATCGATCTTCATGCCTGTTCCATTTCCATCTGGGCGGAAACGATTATACTTCGATAGAAATAGATTCGGCTCTGCCAGCCTGAATCGATAAATGGATTGTTTCACATCCCCTACCATAAATAGGTTTCCGTCACTCTCCCCTTCGGCAGAAACCAATTGCAGGATTGTCTCTTGGACCATGTTGGTATCTTGATATTCATCGACCAAGATTTCTTTGAATTGATTTCTATATGTCAGGGCTGATTCTGAAGGCGACATGCCCTGTGGGGAGGTTCTTAAGATATCCAAGCAAAAGTGCTCCAAATCAGAGAAGTCGACTAACCCTTTCTCTGTCTTCATTCCTTTGAAGCGGATGGAAAAGGCCTTTACCAAATCAACAAGAGCATGAATGACGTCTTTCATTTCTGCCATATCCTTCAGAAACGACTCGGGTTTGCGTGAGAATAGTTCTCCCTTCAGCTTTTCTAAAATGGCTTTCGCTTTTTTTCTTAAGTCGTCCGCTTCTTTCGTTAAATCCTTGTCATATTCATCTCCACGGCATGATTTCGCCCTTGAGAAACTCCAAGCGTTCATTTCCAGGTATAAATCATTCCAGGATTTATTCCATGACTCTAGAAGTCGTTCGACTATGGCTATGTCATCGATGTAATTTTCCGCACGCGGTGAAGGACCGCCTGGAATTTTCGTCATTTCCAGCGCTTGGAGGAGAATGGATTTTGCTCCCTCCAGCTGCAGCTTAATATCTTTTTTTAAGTAGGGTTCGAATGAAAGCTGTTCAATGGTCTCGATCCCTTCAACATCATACATGGATACGAGATGATCAAGCCAAAGATCTGGATTTGGATGTGAACGGGAAAAATCATAAAGCCGCCGCACCATATCCTGCAATGCTGCATCACTGCGGTCGCTAGTAAAAGTATCCACAAGACGGTAAAAACGCTCATTTTCTTCTTTTCCATACTCTTCTTCAAACAGATCGTCGAGCGCTTCATCCCTTAATAGCTCTCCTTCCGTTCCGTCGGCGATCCTGAAACCAGGATCGATATCAATCAAATAATAATATTTCCTGATGACCTCCAAGCAAAAAGAATGAAGCGTGGAGATGGAAGCCCTGTTAAGCAGGCTCAATTGTCTGCGCAAATGATGGGAAGCTGGATTTTCATCGATTGCTTTTTCAAGTGCTTCCCCGATTCGATGGCGCATTTCGGCGGCGGATGCATTGGTGAATGTTACAACCAACAATTCATCGACATCCAGCGGTTCGGTTTCTGAAAGGATTTTCCCGATGATCCTTTCGACTAATACAGCTGTTTTCCCTGAGCCGGCTGCAGCTGCCACTAAAATATCTTGATCCTTGGCATGAATGGCACGCCATTGGTCATCGGTCCAAGTGACGCCATCCGGCTTAATTGGTATCAGTGATTTGACCATCTTCATCAACCTCCTCTCTAATGTTAGCCATGATTTCATCTTGCTTATGCTGCGGCAGTATCCGGAATTGGTTCCCTTCCATTGATTGATCGAATTGGCAAACCGGCTTAAACGAACAGAATTGACAAGGTGTGCGATCTTTCAGCTTGTATGGAGCAATGTCCACCAGCCCAGAGGTGATGTCATTCCCTGTTTTTTCGTAAATTTTCCTTACATATTTTCTCATGTACTGCAAATCTTCCTTTGACGCACTTTGAGAATTGGCCGTCAATGTACCGTCCTTCTTCAAACCGGCGGAAATGACTTCTGAGGATCCGCTTTCCAATGTACGATCCATCAATCTGACAATATCAGGGTCGTCAAGGATAAGTCCCTTCATTTTAAAACTCTTATAGATTTCCTGTTCAATTTCCTCCATGGTCATAAAGGAATTGGCCTTTACAACCGGATTGTGCACATGGAAATATAGGACGCCTGCCGGCAGGGCTTCCGTGCCGACCAAATGCTTGGAATGGGTAATGGCAATGTCCAAATACGTGAGCATCTGCAAAGCCAGTCCGTAATAAACCTCTGTATAGTCCAATGATTTGGCGCTTGACTTATAATCAATGACCCGAAGGAAGGTGCCTTGTTGATTTTCTGATTTATCGATGCGGTCGATCCTTCCTTGCAGCGCCATCTTTATTCCATTTTTCAATGTAAAAGTAAATGGCGGCAAGCTTCCTTTCGGGCCGAATCCAAGTTCAAGACCTATCGGGGCGAATCCGCTCGCTTTTGCATGCTGGCTAAGTACTATGGAGGCACGGCTGATGACATTTTCCAACTTCTTTTTAATATAATGATGTCTGTTGGAACTGAGAAGGATTTGATGCTGAAGCTTCGGAGCCAATACATTGACAGCTTCCTTTGCCAGCATGGTGCACTGTTCCTGCGATAAACTTGACCACGATAAATTCAGCCTGGTCACTTCATCAGCAATCCACTTAAGGGCTCCATGGAACATTTCTCCGATATCCGGAGCTTCCAACCTGAATATTTCACGATCTTGAAGCTTGAGACCATGGCGGGCAAAGTGGGAAAAAGGACAGCCGTGAAACATTTCCATCCTTGAAACGCTGGCCAAAATTTCTTCTCCATACAGCTCTTTGCTCGCTGCTTCCGATATCGGTTTGGCTTTATTTTGAAAGTATAGGCTCGAGAGAATATGCTTTGCCTTAGAATGCCATTGAGGATGCTCCATATAAAAGTTGTAGACATCCCACCAAAAGCCGGCAATCGGGTAATGATTCTTTTTCAACTGCAGCTGCGTCGTTAAGTAAGCAATCGATACATTCGGGTGTGATATATATTCCAATTGCTCGGAGGAAAATAGATCCGCAGGGTCGTTAACAATCATTTTTTCATCAATTCCCGGGAACATTTCTTTCAGCCTCTTTATATATGGGGAAGGGAGTAAAGCCCTCCCTTCTTCATTTGCCAAAGGATAAGAAAGGAAAAGATGGCGAGAAGGCGTGGTAAATGCCTTGTAGGCGATAAAATCTTCATCAAGAAGCTTTCTTCTGCTGCTGGGTCCAACCATGATCCCGCTTTGAAATAGCCTTTCCCGATCATCATCCGCAAAAACACCTTCTTCCGATATTTTCGCTGGCATGATACCATCGTTCAATCCAATGACAAACGCTGCCTTCACTTCTGATAACCTTGATAATTCAAGGTTTGCAATGATTACTTGATCCATCGCAGGCGGGACAATGGAAAACTTCATCGATTCAAGACCCGAATCCAATACCGTGGAGAATTTCTTAAGGGTAAATCGTTCAGATCCAACCATTTCCACGAACTGATCCAATAATTCGATCACGGCATTCCATGCTTGATCATGTTCACGGGCGAGAACCAGATTTCCTTTTTCCTCTGCATCCATCCTCAGTTTCTCAAGTTTCGATGGAATATCTAATTCCTCTAAAAAAAGAAACAGCGCTTCCCCGAAATCCCTTCCGGCGCTTGCCTTTTTCAACCTTCTCGACAGACGGAGGATCGGAGCTGATATAAAAAGCCTCAATTCATTGATTTCATGCTCTATGCTCCGTTCCTGGTCTGTTTGCGGGACATCCGTTAATTCCAGCCCTCTGAATCTTCTATAAACCCATCGATTTTTATTTGTCCACTGGCTTCCTTTGATTCCATTTGCCAACACATAATTTTCAAGCCGGTCCATCTTCTCCCTCAAACCCTGATCGCGGCTGTTGAGCGGAAACAGCAAATCGGTTTTCACGGCCCTGAAAACCGGTTCATATCTCCAATTGCTATTGAGGATTTCAATGGTTGAACGGATGAGCTCGATCAAAGGGTGATTGAGCATAGGGCGCTTTTGGTCGATAAAGTATGGAATGTCATAATCATAAAAAATAGTTTCAAATACATCCTGATAATCGTGCCCATTCCTTACTAATATCGCAATATCCTGATAGCGGTAGTTGGATTCCTGGATAAGACTTCTGATTTTCCTTGCAATGCCCTCGATTTCAGATCGACGGTTGGAAGCTTGCCATAATTCTATATCCAGCTCCCCTTGAAATGGGATCGCGGGGCGATGTTCGAAATTCCTTTCAAGGTGCAATAAACTATTCCCCTCATAGCGCAAGCTGGATTCCATGACCTTTTCCTCAAGTGGAATCCCCAGAGCAGAAGCAATCTGATATAAACTTTCGTAGGTTTCCCCTGTCATTCTGAACAAGTCTAGATCATCAGGTGTGGCAAATCTGTATGGTTTGTCCAACGTAAGTGCAATTGAAACATTTGGACAAGTTTTCATTAATTCTTCAATCACCAAGTATTCCTGAGGAGTAAAGCTATGGAAACCATCGATGTAGATTTCAGCAGATTGTAAATATGGCGAATGGCGGATGGATTCCGCCAGCAGGCGAAAATAATCTTCAGAATCAATATATTTATCCAACAACGTTTCTTCGAATTTGGTATAGATGAGCTCCAGGTCGTGGAGTTTGTCCACAAGCGACTGATGATACCCCTCATTCGCCAGCTCTTCTTGTTTAATCATCAGCTCTTCGGGCTCTACACAATATCTCTTGAATTCTGTCAGCACTGACTCAATATGCTGTACGAAACCATTCTTATCAGCTGCGCGGCCAAACAGCTTCAATTGCTCTTTTTGCTCTTCTATGATTTTGCGAATGAGCATATTCAATCCGGCGCTGGATAAATGGTAGCGGCCCATTCCTCCCGTTTCCTGCAGGACCCTCCAGGCGAGCCTGGTAAAACTAAACACTTGAGCACGGATCATGCCGTTTAAATTCGGGGATTTAGCAAGGCGATATTCAGATAAAAATGTCATTTGATCCGGTACTAAATAAATGATAGGCGCGCCATTCGGCTTTGCTTCAAGCGACGCTGCCATTTCATCAAAGACGTAAGACGTTTTCCCTGCTCCCGAACGGCCAAGGATGAAGCGCACAGACATATGATCACTCCTTCTACAGCTTTTTTATGTAAAATTTTCTGTACAAATATAAATATTAATATTTCATTCTACTATTATAGTATACCCATCCATTAAATAGAGGAAAAACTGCTCATTTAGAGGATAGCTGAATGGTGCATATAAAAAGTGGTCATTATACACTACCCTACACCACGATCACCCGTCAAAAGAAATTATCTCCATTGATATCATGCCCTCTCATCGAAATCCAAAAAAATCCAAACGCTTACTGAACGCGTTTGGATCACTCATTTTATATATTCGCTACATAATGGTATTCCCCTTCATATACCATAGTGATTTCAAGGACTTCTTATCGATTTTTCCTACATGCGTTTTAGGCAGTTCCTCTACAAAAACAAAATCCTTCGGCATTTTAAAATTCTTAAACTTCCGAAGACAATGCCGTTGAATTACATCGACTTCGCATTTTTTGTTTCCTTTTGTGGTCAAGAAGGCTGTAACTTTCTCCCCCCACTTTTCATCCGGGATACCAATGACAGCTGCTTCATCAACCATTGGATGCTCACAAAGCCAATGCTCAATTTCAAGAGGATATACATTCTCTCCGCCCGTAATGATCATATCCTTCTTTCTGCCAACGATATAAATATAGCCATCCTCATCTTTCCGCGCCAGATCCCCAGTATGCAGCCAGCCGCCTTTAACCGTTCTTAAAGTCTCTTCTTCATTGTTCCAATAGCAGGAGAAGACATGCTTCCCTCTAATCAGAAGCTCACCTACCTGGCCGCTCTTCGCCTCTTTCCCATTAGGATCTATGATCTTAATGGAATTGAACACCATTGCCTTTCCGACAGAGCCTCTTTTTTCGTTTGCTATTTTCGGATCTATATAAAAATTATTAGGTCCTGCTTCAGTCAATCCGTATCCTTCTTTGAAAGCAAGTCCTTTACCGGCAAAAAACTCATATATCGACAGCGGACAAGGGGCACCTCCCGATAAAAAAACCTTCATGCTGTCAAAGCTTGTACGGGAAAATCCTTCGCTCTGAATCATCATATGATACATGGTGGGCACAAATAGAGCAATCGTGATCTGATGCTTATTCAAATGTGCAATGGCTGCTTCAGGGGTGAACCTTCTCCCTATCACTACCTTTCCCCCGGCCATCAGAATGGGGATAGAGAGGGCATTGATTCCGCCTGTATGAAACAAAGGAAGGTAGGTCAGTGTTTTATCCTCCTTATTCAAGCCCCAGCTGATTATCGTATTGACAGCATTCCAATTGACTGATTGATAAGACAGGACTACCCCTTTTGACTTCCCTGTTGTTCCACCTGTATAAATCATCATCCATGGATCTTTTTCAAAGATATCTTCCTGAATCAAAATGATATCTTCATTGAACGAGTCCAATCGATTTTGTTCGATTGAGATCGTTTCGATCAACATCGATAATGATTTGGCAATAGGCTCAAAGTCTGCACTGTACAGCATTAATGAGGGACTGCAATCCATTACGATATGTTCAAGTTCAGCCTCAGATAGCCTCCAATTCAACGGAACAAAGATAGCCCCTATCTTGGCACAACCAAAGAGCACCTCGAAAAAAATCGGATCGTTCTCCGAAACCAAGCAAATCCGATCGCCTTTCTTCACCCCTTTTGTCTTAAAAAACATTGCCCATTTCAATGCTTGGTTATGTAAACCTAAATAGGTTAATTCTGTGCCCGTATCTCCATCCACAACCGCAATATCATCAGGTGTCAAACGCGCCCGACTCTCGATCCAATCCATTTCACTCCACACCGCGTCTTCCTCCTCCAGCTTAATAACAAAATTATATGGTTAAGGAGTTACAAGGAAGTTACAGAGGATAAAATAGGGCTGCTTCTCGTGAATTTAACTCATGGCCCTTTCGTTAAATGCTCTTTCTTGTCATACATTGTTGCTTTAGCTAATAAAGTAGGATTGTTTAAGCAAAGTTTCAACTTCAAAATGGCGTATATCGGCAGAAAAGAGCTGGAAAACTTTCATTCAACGAACAAACGTAAAAGCGACTGTAGGATTTTAACAACAATCTTTACGAAAACAGCCTCGTTAAAAAAACCTTCGGCAGCGATCACAGTAGGGAGGCGTGTTCCCCCGCTTGAGGCTCCTATGACATCCTGGACACTCTACTGTCGTGCTATCATCATCGCCAAGACCACCGAACCCTTTTTGAAAAAATCCTTTCATCGACCCTTCCAGCTTCCTTAACAGAAGCGCCGGCACAGATATGACAAATCCTATCAGCAATAATACCAACATCACCCTCAAGCTCTTCCCCTCCCCAACATCCTTAATTTCACTTACGATTCAGGGGGCGGTTTTGTTTCAAAATCAGGTGAAAAGTCAATGATCCGAATATGCCGGACAACGAGCTTTATCCCGGCTCTTTTGCCACCGTTTCGCACACCAGCTCAACTCAAAGGCTTTATTCTGACTTATTGTTTTCAGGTCACTCAAGTCACAGGAGCGCCCAACTGCAAATATCGCCACCTCTACATATTGCGCCGCATTATCTATAAAATAACCAAAAAAGAACACCCGCACATTGGGTGTTCAATTAAACCTAGCATTCTATGAAAACAGTAGCTCCCATGCCGCCGCCGACGCATAATGAAGCTATACCTTTTTCTGCGTTTCTTCTTTTCATTTCGTGGATCAGCGAGACGACAATTCTTGCTCCGGTGCAGCCTACTGGATGCCCTAAGCTGATGCCGCTGCCATTGACATTTACTTTCTCCCTGTCCAAACCAAGTTCCTTTTCCACAGCTAAATACTGAGCTGCAAATGCCTCGTTTATTTCCCAGAGATCGACTTCATCCATGGACCAATCAACTTTGCTCAATCCCTTTTGAGTAGCAGGGACGGGACCTCTGCCCATGACCTTGGGATCGACTCCCGCAACCGAATAGCCCGAGATTTTAGCCAGAACCTCCACACCTCTGCGGTTCGCTTCTTCCTCTGACATCAGAACGAGGATGGCTGCCCCATCATTCAAACTCGATGCATTCCCCGCCGTGACTGTACCGTTCTGGCGGAATGCAGGCTTTAGTCCGTTTAGTTTTTCCAAGGATAAATTGCCGCGCGGGTTTTCATCCTTATCTATCAATCGTTCCACCCGGCGGTCCTTCACTGTAATTGGGATGATTTGTGAATCGAAATATCCGTTCTCGATTGCCGTCATCGCTTTTTGGTGCGACTGAAAAGCCAATTCATCCTGCTCTTCCCGGCTTATCCCATGTATTTCAGCAAGGTTTTCAGCCGTTTCCCCCATCATGAAGTGATGAATCGGATCCTCCAGCACCTCCCAAACCGTATCTCTTATTTCACCATGTTGAAGACGTTGCCCCCAACGATGCTGCTTTAATACATAAGGGCTGGAGCTCATGGCTTCAACACCGCCTGCCAACACAATCTCCGACATTCCTGTTTGGATCTGCATGGCAGCAGAGATGATCGCCTGCATGCCGCTGGCACATTGGCGCTGGATTGTATAACCCGTCGTCGTTTCTTCAAATCCTGCCAAAAGGGCAGCTGTCCTTGCTGTATTGGGCTGATCTGTACGCTGGATGCAGTGGCCCAGGATCACTTCATCGATATCACATGCACCAAGCTTGCTGGCAGAAGCAGCTTCCTGCAAAAGGGGTACGACTAAATCCGTCGGAAGCAAGTCTTTGAAAGCACCCCCAAACGTACCGATCGGTGTGCGATAAGCCGCTGTTACTACAACATTCTTCATTCCCATTTCTCCTTTACATCATGATTCCGCCATCCACGTGCAGAACGGTTCCATTGACATAGTCGGATTCATCGCTCGCCAAAAACAGATAGGCATTTGCAATGTCTTCCGGTTTTCCAAGGCGTTGAAGTGGAATCATGCTTTTCATTTGTTCGATCACTTTTTCCGGGACTTTGGCTACCATATTCGTTTCGGTGAAGCCTGGAGCGACAGCATTGACATTTATTCCTTTACGGCCGAGCTCCTTTGCCCAAGTTTTCGTCATCCCGACGATTGCTGCCTTTGCTGCAGCATAGTTCGTCTGCCCGACATTTCCATAAATTCCGCTGACGGAAGAAGTGCTGATGATCTTCCCTTTCCCGCTTTGTACCATATAAGGGAGGACAGCCTGAGTGCAGTGGAAGACTCCGGTCAAATTGACATCAATGACCTGCTGGAAATCAGACGTGCTCAATTTCGCCAGCATCCCATCCCGGGTGATTCCAGCATTGTTTATTAAAATATCGATCTTTCCATATGTAGAAATGACTTGCTCAACCATGCGGTCGATGCTTTCACGTTCTGCAACGTCCACTTGAAAAAACGCCGCATCATACCCTTGTTCCTTCAGTTCCCCGACACGCTTTTCCCCGATTTCAGCATCATAGTCTGCCAAGGCCACTTTTGCCCCTTCCTCCGAAAAGCGTTTGGCTGCGGCAAATCCTATCCCATTGGCTGCACCTGTTATGACAGCTACCTTTTCATTCAGTCTCATGCCTTACCTCCTACTAATTCGCTAAAAATTCCGAAACTTCCTGCAGCAGCTGCCCCAGATCATCGATAAGCGGGGAGTGTCCACAGTTTTTCAACTCTTTGAATTGTGCATTACTTCCAAGATCGTCCAGGATTTCTTTTACCATCTGCGAATGAACCACATAATCCCGATCCCCTCGCAACACCAGCACCGGAATTGTGATCTCCTTTGCTTTTCCGTTTCCTTCTACAAGACCATTGTGGTGTTCACTAATATTAAACGTGTTTAAAGCTTGATAGACGTCAGCAAGGTTCCGCTGTGTCCGCATATCGTCAACATATGCTTCGAAATGCTCCTCGCAAGGCTTGTTATGTGTATAAATCAACATATTCCACATCGCCTTCAGGAAATCACGATTGTTTTGGTCGTAAGCCAATTGAACAGCAATCGTTTTCCCCGTGTCCCTCTCTACCTCTTCAATCGCCTTTAGCCGATTGGCTAAATCCGGTTCCCCTGATTCTTTTGTTCCATAGAATGGATACCCTCTTGTTGAAGCAGAAGCAATTAAGATCAATTTTTGACAAAATCCTGGATGCTCTGCAGCAAATTGCATTCCGACAGCGCCTCCTGTCGACCATCCGATGAGAGAGCAGTCGGTTATTCCCATGATATCGACAAATGATTTCAGATCATCAGAAAAATCCTTGATCCCTTTTATACGCGTATGATAGCTTGAACCTCCGAATCCCCTCAAATCGACTGCATAAAGGTGGTATTGTTCATCCAGCGCTTCCATTAAAACATCCCAATGCTTGGATGAGGTCATGTTCCCGTGGATCAATAATACTGTTTTCCCACTCCCCGGTCTTTCGCGATATGCCATTGTTTCCCCATTGGACAATTTCACTGTTTGAATTTCCATATCCATTGTTTTCATCCCTTTCACCTCACTTCGAATTTCCCCACCGGATCGTTGTGGCACCCCATGCATATCCGATCCCTGCGCTAACCAGTACAACGAGGTCGCCGTTTTTTAATTTATTCTGTTTCTCGGCAAGTTCCAATGATAGTATTTGATCAATTTGGCCGATATGTCCGTAGTCTTCCAGATAAATAGAATGTTCACTTGTTAAGCCCAGTTCCCGCAGTACATACTCATGAGCAGATCTTTTCATATGGAGCATGGCCACATAATCAATGTCTTTTTCAGCGTAGCCGCTTTTGAAGAGCGACTCTCGGATGACCTTCAAAAAATTATCCATCGACTTTTGCTCAAGCCTTCTTTTCATTCCTGGTGGATCGAGCACATCAAGCCGGTACAGTCCTTCATCCAAGTTCTTGTGCGAGATCGGATTTTTTGTCCCGCCGGACGTGACAACGACGTCCTCGGAAAAAGTACCGTCCGTAATGATTTCCGATTCCAATACTACATTTTTGCTAATCCCTTTTTGTAACATGAGTGCACCTCCACCTGCCGCTAAGTTGAACATGAATCGAGTCCGCTCATTGCCATAATCAATAAAATCGATATTTCGGTAACCACCGGCAAGAAGGACTGTTTTGATTGCAGGGTCTGCTATCATCATGGCTTTCGCTATTTTAATCGCCATGATCGTTGTTCCGCATCTGAGTGCAGCGTCAAATCCCCATGCCCGATGCGCCCCAATCTCTTCTTGAAGCTTGATGGCAGCGGTCCACAGCGGATATTCCTTATGTTCTTCCCCGATATAGATGACAAGGTCAATTTCTTTCGGATCGATTCCCGCTCTTTCTATCGCTTGTCTCGCTGCCCTTATGCCCATTTCACACGTATGGTCATGAACACCAGGAACCGGCTTTTGCTTGATACCCATTTTTTCTTCTACGACCTCTAATGGAATTCCTGCTTTTTCTGCGATTTCTTCACTCGTCATAACGCTTTCAGGAAGGTATAGGCCAGTACTCAAAATGCCGATATTCATTGAATGTCCCCCTTTGTTCATCAGCCTGCAGCCTTATGCTTTTCAATGCTTTGTTTCTTTGAGGGAGTTTGCTTCTTCCTTCCCCACTTTTGTATAGTTCCAACAATGCCTGCTGGAAAAAACATGACAGCCACTATATACAGAATGCCAAAGAAAATGAGCCATCTTTCAAATATCGGGTGCTCCTTCGCAAGTTCTGTCAACCAATGGTGTGCAAATTCAATCAACCCTGCTCCAAGGATGGGACCGGCCAATGTCCCGACACCGCCGATGATCGTCATCAATAAGGCATCCAATGTGGTATCGATAGAAAATACGCTCGTATTGACAAATCGAAGGGACATTACATAAAACGAACCTGCCAAACTGGCTGTAACACCTGCTAAAATACTTGCAAGAACCTTATAATGAAGGATTGTAAACCCAAGCGACTCCGTTCTTTGTTCGTTTTCCCTGATCGCTAGCATCACTTTTCCGAAAGGCGACTGCGTGATTCTTTTCAGAAAGAAATACACGAACAGCATGAGTGCTAAACAAATGAAATAGAAAGTTGTCCGATCGATCATGACATCTGGCACCCGAAACGTAAAACCGTCATTTCCCTTTGTCAATGTCCGCCATTTTTCCGCTGCCACGAGGAACAATCCCGAGAATGCAAGTGTGAGCATTGCATAATAGTGGCTTTTCAAACGAAGTGTCAATAATCCGACGATGAAGCTGATGAAAGTGGAAATCAACGAACCAACAAGAATAGCAAGGAAAAAATACGGGAGCGTATGATCAAATCGATCCAATATGACCCCCGTTGAATATGCACCGATTCCGAAAAACATGGCATGTCCGAACGATACTATTCCCGTAAAGCCAAGAAGTATATCATAGCTCATGGCGAAAATGGCAAAGATAAAGATTTGAGTCATTAATATAAGGAAACTCCTAGAATCATAAATAGAAGGCAGCACCACCAACATGAATCCAACGAGTGCCATGGCCATCGTGGAAACCTGGAAATATCTTCTCATCCCATCACCCCTTCACCACAAACAAACCGCTCGGCTTAAAGATTAAAACCACTGCCATCAAGAGCATATTTACTGCCAATGATAAATCCGGCAAGTAATATGCCATGAACGACCCCGACAATCCGACTAAGACGGATGCAAATAAAGAACCAGGGAAACTTCCCATCCCCCCGATGACGACGACAACAAATGCTAAAATGGCAAACTCCATCCCCATTTCTGCATGAATGACCCCGGAATAGGGAGCAAGCAGGACCCCTCCAAGTGCAGCCATGGCAGATCCCACCATAAAAACAAGCATAAACACTCGCTTGATGTTGATGCCCAGCGCCTGGACCATGTCCTTGTTCATCACTCCCGCCCTTACAATCAATCCAACCTTGGTCCTTTTTAAAATGAATTGAATGCACAAGAACATGATAATGCCCACTATTATGATAAACAGTCTGTATTTGATCAAAATCACATTTCCTATTTCCCAGCTCCCAGCCAAATAATCAGGCGTTTTCGCTGAAATCTGATTCGGCCCCCATACGACTTTTAACAACTCTGACAAAACAAGCATAAAACCGAGGGTGATCAAGATTTGCTGTACATGGTTTCCATATACAGGCTGGATGATGATCTTTTCCGTGATGAACCCTAAAACAAGTCCCGTACCAATCGCACCTGCAATGGCAATGAGAAAGCTGTTTGTCATGGTATAGACCCACACACCACTGTATGCTCCCCAAGCAAAAAGACCTCCGTGTGCAAAATTCAGAACGTCCATCAAACCGAAAATCAACGTAAGTCCCGCTGCCAGGAGGAAAACCAGCATACCGGTTGCCAACCCATTTATGGTCAAATTGATAAAGAGATCCATGTCATCCCTCCCCCTTTCCTCATGCAATTCCTAAATATTTTCTTTTCAGCTGTTCATCTTCCTTCAGTGCCTTCATGTCCCCGGAATGAACGGTTTTCCCATCGTCAATGATAAAAAAGCAATCCCCTATCCTACTCGCCATCAGAAAATTTTGTTCCACTAGGACGATCGTCGTCTTCTCTTTCATCTCCAGGAGAGATTCCATCACTTTTTCAACAATCACAGGCGCCAGTCCCTTGCTCGGTTCATCAATCAAGAGCAGGTCATTTTGATTGATATAGGCCCTGGCAATCGACAGCATCTGCTTTTGCCCGCCACTTAAATAGCCGCCTGCTTTCTTCCAAAACTTTTTTAAATCCGGAAACAAGTTCAAAATCCATTCCATCCGCTCCAATGTTTCGTGGTCATTATTTTTCATGGCCACCTTCATGTTTTCCTCCACTGTCAAATCTCCAAAGATGCCTTGATCTTCAGGTACATATCCGATCCCCAAGCCGGAAATTTTATGTGTCGGCAAAGCAGCGATATCCTGATTATGAAACATGATGCTGCCTGACGAAGCCGGGTTCAATCCCATGACCGATCTTAAGGTCGTCGTTTTTCCAGCACCATTCCTTCCCAAGAGTACAGTTATTTCACCTTTTTTAGCTTCAAAGGATACCCCATGCAAAATATGATATTGTCCAATGTACGTTTCAATTTGCTGGACACTAAGCAGTGAACTCATCATAGAGACCTCCTAAATACGCAGACTGCACCGTTTCATTTTTGACTATTTCCTTCGGTGCTCCATCTGCTAGCAGCTGGCCGTTGAACAGAACCATGATGGAATCGGACAGCTCCATGATCATATCCATTTTGTGCTCGATCAGCATGATGGTTCGATCCCCTTGAGCTTTAATATTTTTAATGACTTCCAATATGGCCGGCACTTCTTCCACCGACATTCCGGCAGTCGGTTCATCCAGGAGAAGGATCTCTGTGTGCAATGCCAGAAGCATGGCAATTTCGAGCTTCCTTTTCTCCCCGTGTGCCAAATTGCCGGCAAGGGCGTACGCTTTATCCTCCAACAGCACAAGCATCAATTTCTCCTGCGCTTCTTCGGTCACTTTTTTATAAGAGTGGAAATGACGGAACATCTGATACCTGATTCCCATCTGTGATTGAACCGCCAGCCTCACATTTTCCAAAACGGTCAGATTAGGAAAAACGTTCGTGATCTGAAAGGATCTCCCAATCCCTTTTCTTGTCCTCAACGTAGGGGACATCTTTGTCACGTCTTCCCCCTTCAAAAAGATCTTTCCTTTTGATGGAGAGAGCTGTCCGCTTATTAAATTAAAAAAAGTCGTCTTCCCTGCACCATTTGGGCCGATCACGGACTTGAAATGCTTTTCCGGAAGGGAAAAGCTTATATCATCCACCGCCTTATGTCCCCCGAATTGAATGGTCAACCCATTCGTTTCTAAAATGGTTTCCACGCTGCCCACCTCATTTGCAAGAATTTGATTTCGATAAATAAAGGAAAGTGCCTGGCACCCCTTCCCATAGATCTTGTTGTGTTTGGTTTAAAATGAGAAAAATGGTTGATGGGAAAATGCCTGGCACTTTATTATTAGTTTTGAATCGGCGGGGCAGTTTCTTCAGGTGTCAGTTCTCGTTCCAGCACTGGAACTGGATACGGCACCCCTTCTTTCTTTTCAAGTTTGATGGCATACATCGATTGCAGCGCCTGGTGATCCTCTTTGCGGAAAGTCATTTTCCCTTTAGGTGTCTCGAAGCTCATACCCTCCATCGTTTTGATCAATTTGTCTGAATCGGTGTCGCCTTTTGTTTTCTTAAGTGCTTCCACGATTGAAATCGCCGCACTCATGCCTCCTGGTGTAAACAAATCAGGGACTTGGCCGTTGAAGCGTTTTTTATGTTCAGCCACAAGCCAGTCATTCACTTTGTTGTTCGGCAAGTCATGATAGTAAACCGTGAATCCTTCCATGCCAACAAGCGGTTCCATTGTGGACAATGCCGCAATATCAGGAGCACCTGTAGAAATCTTGATTCCCTTTTCCTGGAGCTTCATATCTGCAATTTGGTTCCAAGGCGAATTTGCTCCTGCCCAGATGACAAACAAATAATCCGGTTTCTTATCGATGATCTTTTGCAGGTTCGATGTAAAATCTGTCGCCGCTGGATCTGCATACTCTTCAAGCACGACATCGGCCCCTAATTTCTCCGCCGCTTTCTTAAATGCCGCAACACCGTCACGGCCAAAGGAATAATCCGGTGCAAGCGTTGCAATTTTCACTCCTTTTTTGGCTATGGCAGCTGCCCCTGCGACCGCATCCTGGGAAGAGTTCCTTGCAGTCCGGAATATATATTTATTAAATTCCGAACCTGTAATGCTATCAGCTACCGCTGGTTCCACCACCATCACTTTTTGATACTCTTCTGCCAATGGCAATACAGCCAGAGTGTCTCCAGAACTGGATGAACCTACAAGGAAGTCGACTTTATCTTCCTCTAAAAGCTTCGTTGCCTTTTGCACAGCCACTTCTGGTTTTGTCTCAGTATCCTCATAGACGACTTTTATCTTTCTCCCATCGACCTCCATCTTTCCATCAGTCGCATAATCTAAACCAAGCTCAAATCCTTGCTTCGTCTGCTTCCCATAGGATTCCAGTGCACCTGATAAAGAAGCCAGCACCCCTATCTTGATCGGCGCCTTTGATCCATCCCCTTTCTTTTCTCCATCTCCGCTGGCACTATCCGAAGAACACGCACTCGTAAACAACAGCACCGAGATCAATAGAAACACAAGAGCCGTATACCTATTAAACTTCATCAATCCCAATTCCCCCTATTCGCTAAGAATCCAAGCTATAAGCTTTGACTTCATCATAAGGAAGAGCAGTTACAAATAAGTTACAAGAAGAGCTGTGGAGGGACAGACGGGTGAGGAGGAGTCACTCGATTCTGGAATTGCTGCCGTTTTTCCGACCTTCTATCCAAAACAGTTGCTTTTCGAGGCTGCCTCCACTGCATTGACCAGTGTCGAATTTGAGATCAACTTATCTCAATTCCCATAAAAAAGACCCGGCAAATTTGCCGAGCAACGCGAAATTAACAGGACTATGGATTCATCTATGCAAAATCCTATTGCTATTTCCGGGAAAATAGTTAAAATATTCAATAAATAAATTCGACAAATTTAGGAGGTCACTATGATGTATTCGTTTGAGAACATGAATAATCAAGATTTGACCAGCGCATATGAAAATGCCATCCAGCTAAACTTGTCTGATGATTTGATAAAAGTCCTTTATGTGGAAATGATAAAGCGGGGGATCGATGTTCAACTTCACCTTTCCGCTACTTGAGTAATCCCTTCTATCTTTCTAATAGGTGATAGGCCCATTGTATTCATCTGCATTCAAGATCATTTCATACATCTGCTTCGTCGGTTCCATCGGCTCTACACCGAGTTCTTCCTTCAATTCATTGATGCATTTTTTATACCATTTTATTGCCTGTGGCCGATTATTTTTATGATAATAGCAGAACATGAGCAGTCGATAGGCCTCTTCCCAGGAAGAATCATAAATCAATATCGTATCGCACCATTGTATGGCTTCATCGAATGCCTGCATTTGTACGAGCTGTTGCGCAAGGCGTTCGGCCCCCCTTAAGAAAATGAGCTTCCATTTTTCCTTTTCCGCCTGGCACCATCGTTCGCCTTTTCTTTCTGCAAGGAATTCCCCAGAGTATAATGACAACCCCTTCCTTAGTAATATGACGGCTTTTTCAATCTGGTTTTCATGAATTCCCTCCTGGACCAATTGCTTCATTTGACTACAATCAATTTCGATGACAGCTT
This sequence comes from Falsibacillus albus, assembly GCF_003668575.1. Classification (NCBI taxonomy): domain Bacteria; kingdom Bacillati; phylum Bacillota; class Bacilli; order Caryophanales; family Bacillaceae; genus Falsibacillus; species Falsibacillus albus. The sequence continues at coordinate 208,525 of NZ_RCVZ01000002.1, forward strand.
TTATATTCAAACCATACCCATTATTCAGGCGCTGGATAAAAAACGGCTTTTCCCTTGGTTTTCGATTGGGTTCCAGTGCATTGTTCAGAGCATTAAGCGCAACCTTAAAGTCCCTTTCATTGCTCTTTTCATCATTTTCCGGCCAAAGTTCATGGCAAATGTCCTCTTTTCTCCACCACTCTCCTCGGTGGATGACAAAAAACTGGAGAAGCTCCCTTGCTTTCTCACGCTGCCAGTCTCTTTCTTCAATGACTGCCTCCCCTATCTTTACTTTAAATTCTCCAAATGTCTTTATGCTCAGCGTGTATCCTGGATGTGATTCAATTTCTCCGTGGCCGATTTCTTTCAAAATCTTCTGTGTGAATGCAGGATAGATGCCGAGTTCTTTCGCTTTAATCAGCAATGGGACATGGGATTGAAGATCCCTTGGACCAAAAGTGGTCTGCCTAAAAAAAATAAATTCATATTGTCCGAATTGAACATCCTTTAAAAACCGATTCATAGCCAATGAAAACCTTTCAATATCTCCAATTTCGCTGGCAATTACAGCTTGCCAATAATGACCCAGTGCTTCCCCGTATTGATCCCCGCAAATCTCGGCCCCTTTATGGGCGGCATTGATCAATTTTAAAGCCGCTTCATAATCGCCTCTGTAAACATATGAGATCCCCATGCAGAGCTGGATCAAGGACGACAACCAGAGATCCTGGACCTTTTTCGTTTCATATAGAGCTTTATTTCCAACTTCCTGTGCCTTTTCCGTTTCACCATTTCTACCATATAAAATGCAAAGTCCCATATACGGCTCTGCTTTTCCTCTGGACACATTGATTGTTTCCATGATCGAAAGGGCCGTCATGTAACATTGTTCAGCCAGGCTGGATTCATACCTTTCCAATTGCTGGACGGCATGCCCCATTCTGATCCATCCGCATGCCTCTATGAAGGGAGTTTGATACCGAATGCCTTGTTCAATCCCTTTTTGGGCCAATTTCTTGGCATTTTCTCCATTACCCATGAACACTTCGATTAAGGAGATCAGCAAGTCGGTTTCCCGATGTGATTGAGGAACAGAGGATGTTTGTAATGATTGACGTTCTATGAGGACCTCTTTTGCCTGAGCCAGTCTTCCCGTTCGGAGGAACATTCTTGCATCCAAATTCCCTTCCTGGAGGGAGAAGTTTTCTGCGGACAACTTTCCGTACCATTTTTCAGCCTTCATGGCGTTTCCGGAATTTACAAAATTCTCGGTAATCAAGCGATACAGCTCTTGTGTCTCATCAAGAGTCTGATGGTTGGTTTTTTCCAGCAATTCAAGTGCTCGAAATAAATACTTTTCTGCCCTCATCGGCTGTATCGTATCCAGATAAATCTTGGCGATGCCTTCATGCGCCTTGCTGCATAAGCGATATTGCCCTTTCGATTGTGATAATTCAATAAGCCTAAGATAGCATTTTTCGGCCTTGTCATAGAAGGAGCGATACCTTAAAACATCACCTTCATACAACCAAAGGGCCAAATATTGATTCTTGACCTCAAGGGGCAGCTTTTTCAACCTTTCATAGAGACCTTCGAGCTTTCCGGCCTGAAGCATCTGCGGCCCCCATTTTTCCAGCAATTCCCCGATCGCCGAGTTTAAATGGATTTTTTCATAATGAAAGATTGCCAATTCCCACTGTTGTTTATGAATATAGTATTTTGCGCTTTTTTGATGGAGCTCTTTGAACAAAACCGGATCTTCCTCCTGTAACTTTCTTTCAAGAAAGACTTTAAACAGGGCGTGGAAACGATATTGTTTCGTGCCCTGAGTTTTCTGAACAAAGGTATTCCTTCCAGACAGCTGTTCAAGCATCATTTCCGAGGCAGGAAAGCCAAGTATTTCATCACAGATTTCAGGGGTGATTTCCTCCAGGATCGAAGTCTGCTTCAAGAAATGCTGGATAATGGAGGATTGCTGTGAAAAAACCTCATGGGCAAGGTAGCGGAACAGCTCATCCATGGTAGAATGCTGATGCTTTAAAATGGACGAAAGCTCATTCGCTCCACCCGCTTGATTGTCCAATTGTTCGCCGATCATCGCTAAAGCAATTACCCAGCCTTCCGTAAATTCATGGATTTGAACCACCTCGTCAGGCTGAAGGGAGGTATGATAAAAATCTGTAAACAGCAGCTCTATCTCTTCATGATTCAGGATGAGATCCGCCTCTCCTATTTCAAACAGTTTTTTTGAGAGTTTCCACTTGGCCAGCTGTTTCCACTTTGGCCTTACTCTGCTTGAAATCACAAGATGTATATGGACAGGGAGAAGATCGATCACCCTTTCCAGCCATTGATTGATCGTAAAGGAATGGTCGACCAGGTGAAAATCGTCAAGGACGATGATCATTTCTTCTCTGATATTAGTTAATTCATTCATAAAAGCCGATGTCAGTGTGTTTAACTGTTCTTCCCGAAAATACTTGTCCATGGTTTGAATATACTCAAGAAGGTCTTCCCCGAATTCTCCGTACTTCCTTCGGATTGCATGTATGATATATGTAACGAACGGCAAAATATCATCATCGCTGGAAGTGATCGTATACCAGCAAATTTTTTTGCTTCCGTCGGATAAATAAAGGCTTAGTGCAGCACTTTTCCCGTATCCTGCTCCTGAATGAAGGAGCGTGGCGGAATGATCAGAAATCGCTTTCATTTTTTTCATTAAGGATGGCCTTCTTACGAAAGTATCCTTGACCATCGGAGGAATCAGTTTCGTGTCAACTATTATCATTGAAGAATTCATTCTTTCCCCCCTTCCAACATTCAGACTTTTTAAAATATTTTAACATATGTCAAGCGAAAATAATCTCGAATTTTGCTTTTCTTATAAAAAGGACTGGCTCCGTACACACTGGAGTCAGTCCTTTTGCTGAAATATTCAAGGATTAAAAGTTAACATCCCATTCTTTTAATGGCCAATATCTTAAATCGACTTTTCCGACCACTTTGCTTTCGTCGACAAAGCCGAAGATTCTGCTATCCATGCTGTTCCTTCTATTATCGCCAAGGACGAAGATTTTTCCTTTCGGCACCTTTTCTTTATTGGTTAATTCTTTCAAGGTGAAATCACCTGTGAGTTTTCCATCCATGACCTCTGATTTATATTTATCCAGATATGGTTCTTTCTGCGGCTTACCGTTAACATATAAAATATCATTTTTGTACTCAATGGTATCGCCAGGCAGTCCGATGACCCGTTTTACATAATCATCTTCTTTCGTTGCATGGAAGACAATGACATCGAATCGATGCAGGCTTCCGATTTCATATCCGATTTTATTCACTACTAATTTATTTCCATCCTGAAGGGTGGGCATCATCGACTTTCCTTCGACTACATAATTCGAAAAGAAAAAAGCACGAATGATGACAAAGATGATGAGTCCAATAACAAACGCTTTTAACCATTCAAATCCTTCTTGCTTCCATTTTTCTTGCATGCTCATTACCTCCAAGACAATATTTAACCCCTTTGTTCCTTCTTTTTAGCAGATAGAGCCATTGCTTTCTCAACTTGCTTTCCCCCAAGCCATAAGATAAAGGTGACGGCCAGGACGAAGGCGGTTTTTTTAGGATGTTCCACCAATGATCCGACATCATGTCCGATGTAGCTGATTGTAAAAATCATGATCAGCTTCCCAATCAGCACCGCCATCAAATATTGAACAAATCGTATATTCGAAAGTCCTGCAACGACATTCACCAATGCCGAGGGTGTAAATGGAAAGCATAGTAATAAAAATAATGGACCGAAACCATGGCGGTTTATCCAGTCCATCAGTCGATTTACTTGTTTATGTCGCTGCAAAAAGTGGAAAAGCTTTCTTTGTCCATATTGCCGAAAGAACAAAAATACCAGCATCGATCCGAGAGAAGCACCGCACCAGGAGAGGGTAAACCCAAGCCATAAACCGAATGCATTCACATTTGCCAGTACGATTAAAAACAGCGGCACAAATGGAAAAAAAGCTTCCACCGTCGGCAATAGCACCCCTGCAACCGGACCTAATGAACGATATTGCTGAATAACATTCATTAAATGGTCAAATGTCATCCATTCTTTTATTGCAGCCAAATCCATATCTCTTTCCCCTTACCGGCCCAAAAACCATATATATCAATTGTAAATTATCCTTTTTAAAGTATACCACAACATTTTTCAATTCCATATGTGAATCCCTTTTAGGGTTGTGAAAAATGTGTGGCTTTTTTTATATCTGTTTACCCAAGATTTTTCTCTAGTGGCCACAAATGATTGATTTCCGCTGCGGGGACTCACCTGCCCCGCTGTCCCTCCGGAGTCTCGCACCTTCCGCTCCAATCAACATCATAGGAAGAACGTTTTCATGAAATCCGGTAAAAAGGAAATGCCCGGTTTCCCCTTCAAGATACAGCTTTGGACCATATCTCATATTTAGTGGGGAATCCAGGCATTTAGCGTTTTTTTATTTTACAAGGTCTAATGTTACAAAGATTCTTTAAACCAATCTCTAATTGATTCCAATCGCTTGATTCGTAAATTAGGTTTTCCGCTTCTGGATAGCTCATGGTTGGATTCAGGAAAACGGATCATTTTCACCGTTTTCTTCTGTCTCTTCAATGCGATGAATAACTGTTCAGCCTGTTCTATCGGACATCGGTAATCCTTCTCGCTGTGAATGATCAACAGTGGTGTATCCATTTTCCCTACATAGGCCAATGGCGAATGTTTCCACAGTTTTTCAATATCGTTTAAGTCAGCACCGATTTGCCATTCAGAAAAATAGTAGCCGATATCACTGACACCGTAAAAGCTGATCCAATTTGAAATGCATCGCTGCGTGACTGCCGCTTTGAATATGTCCGTATGCCCGATGATCCAGTTTGTCATAAAACCGCCGTAGCTGCCGCCGGTCACTCCAAGACGATCTTGATCAATGAATTCGAATTGCGATAGAGCATAGTCCACACCAGCCATGATATCAGCGTAGTCATTTCCTCCGTAGTCGCCTCTTACGGCATTTACGAAAGCCTGCCCGTATCCATGGCTCCCCCTTGGATTGACAAAAATCACCGCGTACCCTTGTGCAGTGAGCATTTGAAATTCATGCATATACGTCTGGCCATACATCGCGTGCGGTCCACCGTGTATTTCAAGAATCGTCGGGTATTTTTCATTTTCTTTAAAGCCCGCAGGTTTCATGATCCAGCCCTGTACGCTCCAGCCTTCCGGACCTTGAAACTCAAATGGCTCCGCATGCGAGAGCTCAATATCCTCAATGAAGGAATCGTTGATATGGGTGAGCTGCTCGAGTTCTCCTTTTTCCAGATCAATGGAATAAAATTCACCAGGAAGCGTCGGCTTACTGACCGCGATAATCCCCTTGTGCTCCTTATGCTGCAGGGAAAAACCATATATATGCTGTTCTTCCACGACGGCGGGATAAATTTCCCCTGACACATTCCCGTAGTACAATGCCGTATTTCCATGGTCCGATGCCATAAAGTAAAACCCTTGATGATCGGAAGTCCACTGAACACCGGGATTGACGGCACCTTGGTGGAAATCACCTACCATATAATCTCCGACTGGTGCATCAAATTCTTCTGTAAAGCAAGTCAGCTCTCTCGTTTCTCGATTATAGAGCCATATTTTTGAATGGGTGGCATTTTCAAATTCGCGTGTATGCCCGATAAAGCTCAAGAATCTGCTGTCCTGTGACCAAGTGGCGGTCCAGTAAATACCTTTTCCCCCCGTAATCTTCTCGGTTTCCTTGCTTTCAAGATGATACAGATAAACATCGTTTTTAAAGGAAAAATCGTCTTCCTCCAATTCATCCGCTGTATACGCAATGCAGCTCCCATCAGGCGACCATGACTGCAGATGGGTATGATAGTTTGCAGAAGTTATTTGAATGAGTTCATCCGTTTTTAAATTTTTGATGGCGATGAATGATTTTTTATCATCCAAAAATCCGTTTGCATCCGATTTATATTTCATTTTTTCTACAACAAGGGGCTCAAGGTCTTTCGGGTCATCAGTGTCGTTGTTTTCTGCTTTCAAATGGATGGTTTCATCGTTGGATAGGGACAAAGTGAATGCAACCTTTTCGCCGCATGGAGACCAAACAGGATTTTGCGCGCCGTTTACTGCCTCTGTAAGCTGTCTTGCCTCACCACCGCTTTTTGAAAGCAAATATATTTGGTTTTTTCCTGATCGGTTTGAAACAAAGGCCACCCTGCTTCCGTCGGGTGACCATTTAGGTGTTGATACCCTGCCTTGATCAAACGTCCATTGTTCTTCTTTCCTCGTTTTCAAGTCCATATAGAACAGGTTGGAAATATACTCTTTCTTCTCTTCGTCGATATGTGTCTGTATGTATACGAATTCCTTCCCATCAGGGGATATGTTTGGATCGACGGCTGATTTTAGCCTGTAAAGATCCTCTGCCTTCATGCCTCTGCTCTTTGTCAATGCACTCCCACCTTTCATTTCATTATCTGCTTGCGGAATTTATTTCGACACTCAAAATATTTTTCCTGCTTTTTTATCAAATTCTTTATATTTATGTAGAAAAACCGGGAAAACTTATCACAAGCCTTTACTTGTAATTTTCTATGTTTCAGGATAAAATATTTTTACGAACACTTGTTCCATAATTGAGAAAAGGGGCGCTTAACCGTGACGCGAATTCCTGAAGATGAACGAAACATTTTTGAGCAAGCCATATATCTTCCGATGGTATTGACCGTTCTCAACCGTGACTTATCCATCATTGAAATGAGTCCCTTTAAATTAAAGAAACCTTATCTGGAATTAATCGAGGAAACGATGAAGGCAATCCAAAAGGATCTGGCGCAGGTGAAGCGCTATATGAAAAAGCACCAAATGAAAGTGGAAAGATTGAACACCGATGATACCTTTACGATGTATTTATTTTTATACAAAGGCTACGAAGAACACCATAATTATTTTAATCCCCGCCTGCGAAACAAATCCGAAGAGCTGATGAGATACTATTTATACGAGCGTTTTCAATCGATTCTTTCACCCCCATCAAGTCAAAATGGATGACCATTCTCATAAAGATTCCATCAAAAAAGGCTCTTCTTCAGGAATGAGCCTTTTGGAAAACATCATTTCGTTAATTAGTAAACCTGCTTTATATTTCTTGTTTCTCTGCCTTTTCAAAATCCTTTAATTGAATGATATATGATTGTTTTTTTTCAGAGGCGCCAAGCCGAGAATAAGAAGGAGGATTCCTCTCCCAAGCCATCATTTCCATTTTTCCTATTCTTTTTTGAAAACGGGTCTTGAGGCTGGTTGTCCTTAAAAATTGATTTTCAAACGAATAAATGGATATTGGGAGTGAAAAGGACTGATCATTGTCAAATGTAACTAAAGCTGAGTTGTCTTCCAAGGGCTTCCTGTCCTTTATATGCTCGAGAGAAATCCATATACATTGAGGTCTTGTCGGGGCTGTGGTCGGAAATAAATAGATCGAAGTGTGAGGGTCTACGATGATTGGGGGCTTGCGGGTAATGCCTGTCAGCTGTTTCGTTCCTTCTTTTCTGCCAATGAAACTAGAACCGAAATATTCACAGCTTTTCTTTACAATGTCTAACGGTTTGAAAGGCGAAAGAAATTGATCATTCAGTTCATAGACTTCCGTATACACCTTAGAGCCATATTGAACGGGGCGCATCATCATTGTAAACGGATTTATTTCGTATTCCTCAATCATCTTCTTGTTTAACTCCATTTTTCGACTCCTTTCAATCATTTTCTTCTTTCTTCTACATAATAGCATAAATAAAAGGTAATTGTTATTTTTTTCTAAAATTTCTAAAAATTATAACCATCCGGTATTTGGGGATTCAAAATATTTTTCAGAAAATTTAATTTATTTGGTTGAATATCGCTCATTAATTCCATATACTATTAAAAAGACCAGGGGTGATCGTCCATGAAAAAAGATAAGTCTTATTCGGAATTGATGAAAGCCTGTGCGATGACCAAGAACCAATCCAAGGAATCTTTTATGAATGAGGTTTATGTTGACATGCTGCTTCAAGAGGTATTATTGACACGGGAAAAGGATTTACTGTCAGCTTCCATTGATGCCGCTCTCGACGCAAGAGATGAGACAACCTTCAATCAACTGGCCAAAAAATATGTGGAACTTCAAAAAAAATTGGGATTATAAAATAAACTGGCGTACATGAAGGTGCAGGTTCATCGAATGAATCGATGAAAACAACCTTCGTACGCCAGCTTTTTTTATGTTTCTAGCTATTTTTTATATTCGTATGTTTCCACCATTTGAATCCTCTCAAGCATTGTTGGGTGTCCGTAGCGGAAGATCTTCACAAGCCAAGGCGGATTTACTTCACTCAGTCCGGACTTCGTCAAGTCCTGGAACGTTTTTACCCCCGCTTTTGGATCATGCGTCATTTCCATCGCATACCGATCAGCCCTCGTTTCCTCATATCGCGAAACAGCATTGGTCAACGGGCTTGCCGCAAACAAAAGGATGGATGTGATTAGGAGGAAGAGCGGCAGGGAGCTTAAATGAGAAATCCCCGTTACTTTCAAATCCTCTTTTCTTTTCATCATTTTTTCCATCAACTTTGAGGTCAGCCAAAGCCCAACCAAAGACAAGAGAAGATATCCTGCAATTCCGAAATAAATGTGCTTCTCAACATAATGGCCCATCTCATGCGCCATCACGAACAGGATTTCTTTATCACTGAGCTTATTGAGCGTTGTGTCCCACAGTACAATCCGGGAATGAGATCCCACTCCTGTAACATATGCATTCAGCGCATTCGTTTTTTCAGACATATTCACTTCATATACATGTTTGGCCGGTATATGTGCTTTTGAAGCAAGATCCAGAATTTTGGTCTCCAGCTGTTTATCTTCAAGCGGATAGAAGTCATTATAAAGCGGATCAATGACCACCGGCTGGATATACATCATGAAAATGGTAAACGGGATGGACAGCACCCATGCAGCAAGCCACCACTTCTTTCGAAACTTTTTCATCAATGCATATAGTACAGCTACGACAATGAGCATCGTGGCGTAGTTCACCCAGAAATCAATCAGTTCATCCTTCATCCAAGAGTGGAAGCCTTGCGTAGAGATATGATAGGTCCTCGACAGACTATGCGATAAATAACTTATCGGAAAGGTGACAATGAAGGATGCTAGAGACAGCCAAAATAAATAAATGGCACTCTGCAGCAAATGAAAACGCGATGTTTTCTTTGCCCATCTCTCAAACGTACGGGAGATGCCAAAAATCAAGACAAGAAAATAAAATAACCAATCGTAAGGAGTCGATAAAAAGAAAAGCAAATTTCGAATCTTTGAATATTCTTCACTGAGCATCTGTTCACGGCCGTTCATAAATGTTGCAGGATCAACACTGCTCCCCTTCAAAGAATGCGGGACAGCCGCATCCGACAAATAAAATAAATAGGCGTAAATCAGCAGGCCAAACAATAAATAAGCTAAAACGGCATTAAAAGCCCATTTTCTTACCAATGTGGATTCCTCCCTCCTTGTCCTCTTCTATTAATGTAGCATTGAAGAAGGAAATTAGAACACAAGAATGTGGACACTTAAGGAACAAAACTAGTTCCTAAAAAAAATATGAATACACACTTAGTATCCCTATGGCTCCCAAAACAACAAAAATGACATTTGCGCCAAGCAGCGCCAAAATAAACGACGCCGCAGCACCGATCACCCCAAACCAAACATCTTGATTTTTAATGAGAAGAATGCCTGGAAAAATAAGTGCCCCCAATGTAGCATACGGGACGTTTTTTAGAACTCCTTGAACAAACGGAGGAAGCTCCCTGCCCCTGAACAAAACAAATGGAAGCATCCGTGGAAGGTATGTGACAACTCCCATTCCGATGATCATCCACAGTAGCTTACTTTCCATGGCCCATCCCCCCTTTTTTCCGCAAATACTCGATCCCTTCTACTATTATGGATGATAACAATGTAGAACATACTATGGCCCATCCCGCTGACAACCAGGAAAAAAACTCGAGTATTGAATGGAAGGCAGCGGCTAGAACAGCTAAAAACATCACTTTCCGGCTCTTTTTTAATGATGGGACAAGGAGTCCGACAAACATGGCATATAATGCGACAGTCATGCTTTCCTGAAGGGAATGGGGAAGGCTTGCGCCAATCAAATAGCCAATCCCAGAATTGATGACCCAGCTCCCATAAGCAAGGACGATCACGCCGTATATGTACCCCGTCTTAACCGTACCTTCTCTGGTGGCAGCGACAGAAAACGTTTCATCCGTAATCCCAAAGGCATAGATGGATTTTGTCCAAGCGCTTGCAGGCTCCACCTTTTCATTCAAGGAGGCTGACATCAACAAGTGACGAATATTTACGATGAAGGTCGTGAGAATGATTTCAAACACACTTGCGCCAACAGCGATCAAGCTCAACGAAATGTATTGTGATGCACCTGCAAAAACAAACACACTCATACTGACAGTTTCCATTAAAGAAAGCCCAGTCGTCTTTGCCAATAGACCAAACGTCAAAGCAATCGGCAAATAACCGACACCAATGCTTACACCACCCTGAAGCCCCTGCCGAAAATCGGAAACATATATTCTTTCCCTTGATAGTTCCATCGATATCCCCCTCAAAAACAAAAACTGTTTTCAATCCGAAAATTTAGTATAATAATAATTATCAGTATATTTTATTATACATATGTGCGTTTTAGTGCACAAGAAGGAGTTTTTAATAGATGGAACATCTTCAAAAACAAATCGGGGAGAATTTGAAAAAAATAAGAAAAAACAGAGAGTTAAGCCTCGATCAAACCGCTGCACTAACAGGAGTCAGCAAAGCCATGCTCGGTCAGATCGAAAGGGGTGAATCAAATCCCACCGTAGCCACCCTTTGGAAAATCGCCAATGGACTGAAAGTATCCTTCTCTACTTTTCTTAAAAAACCGGGCTCTCCCGTAACCATCATCAACTCGGCAGAATTAGAACCAATCCAGGAAGACGGCGGGAAATATAGAGTATTTAATATATTCCCTTATGACCCCAACAAAAAGCTTGAAATCTATAAAGTGGAACTCTCACCGGGCTGCAGCTACACCAGTGAGGGGCACCCGAATGGCGTCGAAGAATTCATCACAGTCAACAGCGGAAAATTGACATTGGAAGTGAACGATGAAGTGTATGAAGTCAAGCAAGGCTCATCCCTTCATTTCCATGCTGATTTTCAACACACCTATCAAGCACAAGAGGAGACCGTATGCCAAATGGTCATCTATTACCATACGTAAAGCTGCATTGGAATACAGTGCAGCTTTACGTATGGTTCTTTTTGAAAGTTTGATATTAATAACAATAATAGAGTAAGGTTGATTTCATTGATAAATCCCAACTGATACTTCGTTAAGCCATTATGTAAAATCGAACTGTTTCCAGGGAACATGACGCATGCTGACTATATTCATTTACCGTTCCCTTTTTCGGCTTCGCGATCTCGACTCGGGCAAGATAGACTCGTTCTCGTCACCTTTTTCAGCAAAAAGAAAATGCCACAATCCTCGTCTGACTGTGGCTGATCTAATTCAATATTCAACTATTTTTTCTTTCGAAAATTTATTTTCCCTTAAATACAGGCTTTCTTTTTTCACCGAAGGCGATGAGTGCCTCCACTCGGTCTTCCGTGGGAATGGTCATTTCATACGCCTTTCTCTCGATTTGTAGGCCAGTGTGCAAATCTGCATTCATCCCATTTTTTATGGCATATTTAGCCTGCTGCAATGCGATGGGACCATTGGCCAGGATGGTATGGACAAATTCTTGGATTGTTTCAAAGAAAACGCTGCGCTGACAAACCTTGGTCACCAACCCGTATTGATAAGCTTCTTCAGCCGGAAGTCGTTTTGCGGTCAAAATAAGCTCCATTGCCTTCGCTTCACCTATTAGCCTAGGCAGCCGCTGTGTACCACCGGCGCCAGGGATGATCGCCAGACTCGTTTCAGTCAATCCCATCACCGCTTCCTCCACAGCAATCCGGAAATCGCAGGCAAGCGCCAGCTCCATGCCGCCGCCGAACGCATAGCCATTCATGGCCGCAATTGTCGGCTGAGGCAGCTGTTCCACTGCAGAGAACACTTCACCGATTTTATAAACATTCCTTTTTACCTGCTGCTCGGTCAACGTTTTTCTTTCCTTCAAGTCTGCACCTACACTGAAGGCTTTCTCCCCTGAACCTAAAAAAACAACTACGCGTACATCCGGGTTGATCCTCAAAGCTTCCACTACATTTTCAAGCTCACAAAGCGTTTCATAGTTAAAAGCATTCATCGCATGTGCACGATTAATGGTCACAAAGGCTACATTATTTTTTTGTTCTAAAATTATGGAATTCATCACAGCTTCCTCCTTTGTTCGTTCAATCTATCCTATTCGACACATTTTTCACAAACCCTGCAAAGAAAAGCGGAGGCGGCTTGATCAGAGGCGAAGAGATTGGACTGAAGCACCGAGAGATAAAGGAAACACGAAGAGCGAAAAGCGATCCGATGTTGACTTATCGTAAGCGTGCCGAGGGAAATCCCACAGCCTCTAGCCGCCGAAGAGAATTGTCGCCTGCCCTAACATAATCAAGATTGAAGAACATGATCCTTCAAAGCTCTTCTCAATATTTTTCCGGTTGTATTTTTTGGCAATTCCTCAATGAAATCGATGGTACTCGGAAGCTTATATTTAGCCAAGTATTTCGTGCAGTATTCCATTAATGCTTTTTCCGAAAGATCCGGGTCGCGTTTAACGACAAAGCATTTGACAGCTTCCCCCATATTTGGATCGGGGACCCCGACAACTGCTGCCTCCACTACATCCGGATGGCCATAGAGCACTTCTTCCACTTCACGCGGGTATACGTTGTAGCCACCTACGATGATCATATCCTTCTTCCGATCAACGATATAGAAATAACCTTCTTCATCCATCTTGGCTAGATCGCCTGTGTACAACCAACCATTTTTAATTGTCGCTTCCGTTTCTTCGGGCATTTTATAATAGCCCTTCATCACATTGGGACCTCTGACGATCAATTCACCAACTTCTCCGACCGGCACTTCCTCCCCGAGTTCATTGACGACCTTGTTTTCGGTGTTCATGATCGAAGTTCCGATCGAGCCAGGTTTTCTTGGCCTGTCCAAAGGATTGAATGTCGTGACAGGGGATGCTTCCGATAAACCATAGCCTTCGGAAACAACGACATTGAATTTTTGTTCAAAATTCTTCAATAATGCCACCGGCAGTGAGGCTCCACCCGAGATACAAAGTCTCAGAGATTTTAATTTTTCCGGATCGCCTTCCGGAAATTGATAAAGAAAGTTGTACATGGTCGGAACACCGGCAAATACCGTCGCTTCAAATTTTTGTGATAGCCTGAAAATCTCTCCAGGACTGAATTTTGGTACAATCAGAAGCGTCGCCCCGCTGATCAATGGGGCATTCAAAACAACCGTTAAGCAAAAAACATGAAACATCGGCAAGGTGGTCACTACGCGGTCTGTATCATTCATCTTCAAATAAGCACCTACATCGCGGGCATTGGAATATAGATTGCGATGAGTCAGCATTGCTCCTTTTGGCTTACCGGTTGTTCCTGATGTATAAAGAATGACTGCTACATCCTCTTCATTAAGCTCAGGGTGGTTAAAATCCAGAGACCCTGATTCAATCACACTTGTAAACGATTTCATTTTTGGGTGTGCTTGAACGACATCTTCTAAGTTCACATCAGGTTTTGTCGGGCACACGACAAAACTTTTAATCCCTGGGAGCAGATTTGCCACTTTCCCTGCCAATGGAGCCATTAAATCCAGAGCGACAACTGCCTTCACATCTCCATCCTGCAATATGTAGCCTATTTCCTCCTGGGTGTAGATCGGATTTATCGGAATGACTGTTGCGCCAAGTCTCAGAGCACCATAGAAAGCAATGACAAAATGCGGTGAGTTCCCCAATAAAAGCGCAATATGATCCCCTTTTTGCACACCAAGCCTTTCCAAACCACTTGCAAACTTCGTTACAGCTGCATCAAGTTCGCCGTATGAAGTTGCCTGATCAAGGAAATAAAAGGCTGGCTTGCCGGCATGAACTTTTGCCGTTTCGTTTAACCGTGAAGATAAATTCATTTTCTCCCTCCTTCAAAAAGGTGAATGATTGATCCTATGGTGAACGGAAACCTCTAAGCTGAATGAATAATCATTCATTTTATATTTTTTAATTTTCAAAATATATTATATAAAAAGAATATTATTCTTTCAAGTTGTTGATACCTAAATACCTAATAGTAAACTATTATTTTAGCAAGATAATGTAATCAGTGCCTGGCACCGAGGTGCCAGGCACTGCAGTCTTGATTGACCATCCATTAAATGTATGTATTTTCCCCTTGTCACCACTCATTTAAAAGGTTACTATCTTAGTAGTAACCTTTTAAATGGATAAAGGAGTTGTGAAACCTTTGAATTATAAAATCTATATTTTAACGGTGGTTGCGTTTGTAGCCGGTATGGTGGAATTGATCGTTGGAGGGATCCTTGATTTAGTTGCCGACGGTCTGAATGTATCGATCAGTACTGCTGGAGAGCTCATTACGATCTATTCGTTTGTCTTTGCGATTGCATCGCCGATATTATTGGTGGCCACTTCGAAAGTGGAAAGAAAAGCGTTGTTTCTTTGGACATTGTTCGCATTTTTATGCGGGAATTCATTATCATTTTTCAGCCTGAATTTTACAATGCTATTCATTTCGAGGATGTTGTCCGCTGCCAGTGGTTCATTGCTGATCGTTCTATGTGTGACGATTGCATCATCGATTGTTAAAGAAGAATTTCGTGCGCGGGCAATCGGGACGATTTTCATGGGTATCAGCGGATCGCTTGTGCTTGGAGTTCCTCTTGGTCTTGTCATTGGCCATCATTTTGGATGGAGGGGGCCTTTCTTTTTCATTATCATTTTGACCGTGTTATCGATGATTGGCGTCTTCTTGTTTCTGCAAAAAATTGAGCCAAAGCCCATCATTCCATTACGAAAGCAGTTGAGCACTTTAAAAGATTCAAAAATATTGTTTGCACAGCTTGCATCATTTTTATTTTTGACCGGTCATTTGACCCTGTACGCTTACCTTACTCCATTTTTACAGGCATCTTTAGGACTGACACCACGTTGGATTAGTATTTTTTATTTCATCTTTGGGATATCAGCTGTATTCGGAGGAGGTGTCGGTGGATGGTTTGCTGACAAATGGGGAGCGAAGAAAAGCATTTTATCGATCATTGGCTTGTTCTCTGTCATTTTGTTCTTATTACCGAAGATGACCTTCTCCATCATCATTTTTGTCATTTTTATGATGGTATGGAGCATGCTCAGCTGGGCAATCACACCTGCCTTGCAAAGCTACTTGATTGAATCTGCCCCCGAAACGGCAGACATCCAGCAGGGATTGAATAATTCAGCCTTGCATTTCGGGATTGCTCTCGGCTCCATCATAGGCGGGGTTGTCATTGAAGAATCTTCCGTTCTGAACAATGCGTTTGTTGGAGGAGCTTTCATTTTGCTCTCTCTTCTTTGTGCAGTGATATCCATTACAAGATCATCGATAAATCGCACAAGCCCCAATGAAGTTTAATAATACATTCGATTCGCATAAGGTTGGGACATAACTAAATCACATTAATCAAAAGGTAAAAAATATCAAGATAACTCATACTTTTAGGATCTGTAATTACACAGCTAATGATTTCCGCGCAAGACTTCGCTTTCCGCTGGGCGGGCGGTGAGCCCGCCGGAGTCTTCGTCTTGCACTCCAATCAACAGCAAGAATAAACTGAATGTAACCAACACGCTTTATCAATAGCTATAAAAAATCCGTACTGATTCGAATTCTAATAAAAGAATTTGTATCAGTACGGATTTTTTTCGACTAAAACTTTTTCCCGTCCTTCAATAGCGCAGCCTCATCAGGAGCTGTTTGATATCTTCATCCTTCATGAGGGTGTCTTCATACTTTTTCGTGATTTCGGTTAAGGCGACATCGTGATAGAAGAATTCGGCAAAAAATTTGACGATTGGTTTTGATTTTGTTTTCATCGCTTGCCAGGATTCATTTTCAACCCCTGCAAAAAGGATTTCTTCGTCATCTATGATGATCAGCCGATTTTTTTCCAGCATACGATGTTCTTCATTCGGAGATAGCACATATAAGTGCTCCAGATTGGCATCGGCTTCCCCTACGATAAGCGCCTCCACTTTTACGCCCGATTTCTCTTTTTTCTCTAAAATCGGTAAATATTCCTCAATTTCATCGTGCCAAATCGAAATGAGGATGGATTTTTCTGCATGCTCAAGTAATTCCTTTGATTGCGCCATGATTGAGGAATCGACCTTCAAGCTCCACACCCGATCATCTGCAAAAGATTTTGTTGGTTTGTTTTCTTTCAACTCATCGATATTTTCCTTAAATTCTGCCGTCAGCTTCTTGATCGCCAAATCCATGGACAATGCCAAATAGAGTTTTTTCTTTTCAGAAACGGAGTCCAGGATCATCCCTTTATCGATCATCCGCGCAAGGACCTCATAGATCTTCGCTTTCGGAACACCGGAATATTTGACGATCATGGCAGCATCCATCGGCTCACCGCTTGAAATTAAAACTTCATATACCTTGCTTTCATACTGTGTAAAACCAAATTTTTGCAGCATATGCCCACTCCCATAGCTCACTTTTTCTCGACTACAATTTTACCATATGAATCAGAGAGCAGCTGCCCGAAAGCAATTGCTTACCAGAGCAGGTCGATAAACGCTTCCTTATCCACGTTTCCAAAATAGTGTTTTACCTCAACCGGTTCCAATGCTTTTTCTATTTCGGCTTTTTCGTATCGAATCCCTTTTAGCTTATCTTCAATGTCGGCAACATCACCGACGCCAAAGAAATCCCCATAGATTTTACAATTTTCGATCAACCCCTTATTCACTTCAAGCCTGACATCAATCTGTCCGACTGGAAAACGATGAGAATGCTGCAGGTTGAATTTAGGGGACTTTCCATAATTCCAATCCCAGTTTTGATATCGCTCCTTCGAGATTTCATGGATTTTTTCCCAATCCTTTTCTGTCAAATGGTATTGCGGTACAGGTTCTTTGCCATCAAAAATAAATTGAAGCAGGAGGCTCCTGAACTCTTCGATTAACACTTTTTTCTCCAGGAATTCAGAAATATTGGCAACGCGGCTTCTGATGGACTTAATCCCCTTTGATTCAATTTTATCCTTCCTTACCTTCAAAGCAGAAACAACATGATCCATCTCTGAATCAAATAGAAGTGTGCCATGGCTGAACATCCGGCCCCTTGTAGAAAATTGAGCATTACCGGAGATTTTTCTTCCCTCCGCCAATAAGTCATTGCGTCCGCTCAATTCTGCATTCACGCCCAATTTCCTTAATGCCTGGACGACCGGCTCCGTGAATTTTTGGAAATTATGAAAGCTATCGCCGTCATCTTTTGTGATGAAGCTGAAATTCAAATTCCCCAGATCATGATATACGGCGCCTCCGCCAGAAAGCCTTCTGACAACGGTAATATTATTTTTTTCCACATAATCAGTATTGATCTCTTCTATCGTATTTTGATTTTTTCCAATGATGATGGAAGGCTTGTTTATGTAAAATAATAAATAAGTTTCATTGATGTCCAAATGCTTTAACGCATATTCCTCTATAGCCAAATTGATCCGTGGATCCGTAATGCCTTCATTGTCAATGAACAACATATCCTATTCCTCCATTCCCAATTCAAACCTCAAGTATCAGCCCTTTTTCAGCCAATTGTACAGGGCCTTTATAAATACTTCCTGCCTCTTTGGAAAGTTGTGTAATATCGCCGAAATGCGGAAGATGTGTCAATATCAGCCGTGATGAACCTGATTCTTTTGCCAGCCGGCCTGCATCCAGGCTTGTCATATGGCCTGCTCCTGAACCGTCCATATCCCCATAAAAGTTGCATTCACAGAGAAGGACGTCCGCCCCTTCCGCAAATGGAACGAACTCTTCCAAAAATGCCGAATCCGCTGTATATACCAACGACTTACCATCGACTTCCATTCTCATTGCATAGCAGGGAACAGGATGCTTTGTTTTTAGGAAACGAATTGAAAAAGGGCCGACGTTCAAAGTTCCCTCTGGATTATAGGCGCATCCCTTTGTAATATCTTTATAATTCAACATGTCGAATCCCTGCAAATCTTCATTATGCGCATAAATGGGCAGCGTCCCATGTGTCTTTCCCAGAAATTTTTGAATAAGCAGTGCATGCTGGAGGACGCCTATGTCGGCAGTATGATCCGGATGGTAGTGAGAAAGGATGACAGCATCTAATTCTTCCGGAACCAAGTAATTTTGCAGCTGTGATAGAACAGCACTCCCGCAGTCCAGCAACATGTGAAAACCATTATGTGATAACAGGTATCCTGAGCTCGCTTCATTCTGCTTAGGATAGCCGCCCCATTGACCAATGACTGTTAACTTCAATATGAGCCCTCCTTATTTTCTTCTATTTTAACTGAAAGGTCCGTACATTTCCTCTCTTACGCGTGTCAATATGCCTATTTTTTCTTCAATACATAAAAACATACCAATATCATTGACGAGAATAGTTCTGTTATAATACAATATAATAAATAAAAACACAGTTCTATAACAAAAAAATGACGGAGGTTGATGGAAATGCTTCATAATGTTGTTGAATTCTTTAAAAATCTACCGGCAAAACACTGTTCAGAATGTGGGGAGCAAATTAACGAGCAGCATGAGTGCTACGGAAACAAATGTGATAAATGCATGGGAGTCAACGAGTTGTAAAAAATCCCCCTAGGAAAGCGAATATGATGATTTCATGAGGCGTGTCGAAGTGTCCGGAACACTTTGTCAGCCTCTTTTTTCTTCCTCATTTATGAAATTTTAAAGAACATTCCCAATATAACACTGTTCTTCCTTGCAATTGGTTTATAATATAGACGGAAATCAATAAAGGGGGTACATATATTGAAAACGCTCCGACATTCATTTTTTATTATTGGAATTATCATGCTGCTGATGGCTGCCGGCTGTTCCTCCAAGGAAAAAGGAACGCCTTTGAAGGATTTCAAATTTACGGACGAAAACAATCAAGCTTTCGGATTGAAGGACATGAAAGGGAAAGTTTGGATCACGGATTTCGTGTTTACCAGCTGCACTTCGGTTTGTCCGCCGATGACTCATAATATGAGCGAGCTGCAGAAAATGGTGAAGAAGGAAGGCCTTAAGGACGTGGGCTTCGTTTCCTTCAGCGTCGATCCTACCGTCGATACACCGCAAGGATTGAAAGAATACGCTGCTAAATACGATGCTGATCTTGCCACTTGGCATTTTCTCACTGGCTATTCCCAGGACAAGATCCAAGATTTCGCCTTGGATAATTTCCAAGCATTGGTCAAGAAGCCAAAAAATGATGATCAAGTCATCCATGGTACATCCTTTTACCTCATCAACAAAAATGGTGAACGCGTGAAAAGCTACAGTGGTGTAAAGGATGTTCCATTTGATCAAATCATCAAAGACATTAAAGATCAAGAATAAGAAAAGCTCTCCCCAACGGTGTCTCTGACACCTAAGGGAGAGCTTTTTTATTATGCCGCTGCTTCCTGGGAAGGGTTCTTCCTTTGGACGCGTATAAATTTAATCACGAAATAGATCATTGTCAATAATAAAAAGCCGATAAAATATACTCCGAGCATATAAATGTTCGTCCACATGAAATCATAATCCCCGCTTGAAATCACCGCTTTGAAAGCTTGAACCGTGTAGGACATCGGCAGCAAGTAATGGATAGGCTGCAGCATTTTCGGTATCGTTTCAAGCGGATAGGTTCCAGCACTGGTCGTTAATTGAAGGATGAGGATGATGACCCCTAGGAACCTTCCTGGATTATCGAGCACTGTGACCAGGAATTGAATGATGGCTATGAAAGTTAAGCTTGTTGCAATGGTTGTCAGGAAGAAGAAAGGGACACTTTCCACTTTCAAATTAAGCCAATTCAGCAAGACGATATCGACAATGACCGACTGCAGGATGCCGACGATGCCAATGACACCGAATTTCCCGATGAACCAGCTGAAGCCGTTTTTCGGATTTCCTGCAGGCTCCCGCATTGGGAAGATGATTGACAGCATCAAAGCTCCAACGAATAGACTTAAAGAAATAAAATAAGGAGCAAATCCAGTTCCGTAGTTAGGTACCTTATTGATTCCATCCTTTTTGACTTTTACCGGTTCGCCCATCATATCGTACGTTTGATCATCGGAGTGGACTGAATTTGCTTTTTCAGCACCATCTGCGAGCTTATCATGCAACTCTTCCGATCCCTTTTTAAGATCATCTGTACCGCTGGATAAATCTGCTGATCCGTCAGCAAGCTTTTGCGTTCCATCGGTCATTTTATTTGATCCGGAAGACAGGTCATTCATTCCTCCTGCCAGCTGGTTGGCCCCCTGTGCCAATTGGTCTGATCCGGACTTTGCTTCCCTCAATTTTTGATCGAAGGTTTCCATGCCACCGATAAGTTTATCCTGACCGGCGGACAATGAATTTGCTCCATTGGCCAACTGTGAAGATCCTTGTGCGAGCTGATCAAGTCCATTTTTCAATTGTTTCTGTCCTGCATTCAAAGAGTTAAGTTTTGAACTAATGGTTGATGCACCTTCTGAAAGCTGTCCAGCGGAACCATCTAAATTCTTCGTTCCATCTGCTAATGACTGGCTGCCATCACTTAGCTTTTTCATAGCCTCTTGCAACTGTGTTTTTTGAGGCTCTGGAAGTGAAGGAAGCATCGGCTCCAGCTGCTGCTGAAGTGAATTGATTCCATCGTTCAGATCTTGAGCGCCGTTGGCAGCTGCATCGGCTCCAGTTTGAAATTTTTTCAGATTATCGGATAATGAAGCAGCTCCATCAGTCAACTGCCCCGTTCCATCGATGATCTTGCCCATTGAGTCATCTGCTTTTTTTACACCAGCTTCGGTTTGGCTTGCACCATTAGCCAGCTTATCCGCTCCTGCTTGCGAAGCTTTTGCGCCTTGGACGAGCTGTTGGTGGCCGTCGACGAGTTTTCCTAGCCCGGAAGAGAGATCAGTCGATCCTTTTGCGACCTCATCAGTACCGGCTTTTAATTTTGAAACACCATTTTCAAATTCAATAGATTTCGAAGCTAATTTTTCAAGGTTATTCTTCAATTGTGATGCGCCATCAGATAATTTAATCGCACCATTTGCCAATTTCTCAGAACCGTCGCTTGCTTTTGAAAATCCATCGCCAAGCTCTTGAATTTTCTCGAATATTTTTTCTGCATAGGTTTTTGTAACTTCCTTGGATAACGAGGCTTTAATATCTTTCATCGCCGATTCACCGATTTGGGATGAGATGAAGTTATATCCCTGGTTGGGGACATATTTCAACTGGAGCTTCTCGGGATGGTCCTCCAACAGTGTTGTAGCATGTTCGGAAAAGTCGCTTGGAATTTCAACAAGCATATAATATTTCTCTCTCTCAAGTCCCTGATAACCGTTTTCTTTATTAACAAAATGAAATTCGAATTTATCGTTGTCTTTCAAATTGTCGACAAGGTCCTTTCCAAGCTGAAGGTCATCTCCTTCAAATGCTGCTCCTTTATCTTCATTAACCACGGCTACAGGAAGCCGATCTAAATGACTGTATGGATCCCAAAACGCCCATAAGTATACACCGCTATACATAATCGGAATAAATAAAATGGCAATCATTGATATTAAGAATTTTGGTTTTGTGAAAATCGCCTTCCATTCAGCCGAAAACATTGATTTTTTCAACTTTAGTCCTCCCCACTATAATTAATGACCATTTTGTTCATTTGGTCATTTTATGGCAAAAAAATTCAGGATCATCACTTTGATAATCCTTTGAACAAATAGAGCTCAAATAAGTTTAAAATCTCATCTTTATTTAATGGTTCATGCTGCTTTTCCCAGTCGAAGATGAGCGACACATATAGCTTCAACATGACAAAGGCAGTGATTTCCGGATCACAAGGCTGGATTTCGCCACGATCCACGGCACATCGAACCTTGTTTTTGATAAAATTAATGATGGCATTTTCAAGCTTCTGCATCACCTCAAGGACCGCAGGGGTGCCAATCTCCCTTTCCTCCTGAAACAACTTAATGGAAAGCTGATGCTGGGTTCGAAATTCAAGGATTTTATATAAGGCACTGTGGAGATTTTCATAAAAAGACAGGCTTTCATCCATCGCCTCTTCGGCGACAGTTTTCATTTCCAAAATCAGTGTAGTGATAATTTCATCGAACAGTTCTTCCTTATTTTTAAAAAAGGTATATATCGTTCCTTTTCCGACGTTTGCAATTTTTGCGACTTGATCCATCGTTGTAGCTTTGTAACCAAATAATGAAAATGATTTTGTCGCTGCTTCCAAGATTAATTTCTTTCGATCGATAGCCAATTCAACACCCCACATCTGACCGTTTGACTGATTTTAAATTTCGGTCATTTTTCCATAAAATTAATTTACCACAATCATTTGTGGATGACAAGGAATGAATGATTATTTATCGAAATAAATTATGTAAAACCATCTTCCTTTTAGAAAGGTGATGATACTATGAAGAAATTCCTTGTATTCACTTCTCTGCTCCTTATTATAACAGGTTGTTCCCACGTATCCCATGCACCGAAAAAGCCATCTTCCATTCCAGTATCCACCAACGTGAAAAAAGACCCTATATCCGATAAGGAACAGGTCATGATAAAAACTGAAGAAATATATAAATGCTTAAAGGAAGAACGCTTTGCATGCCTTTCTTCCTTTATTGATTCAGAAAAAGGTATATTATTTTCACCCTATGTTTTTATACCGGAAAACGCCCTCATTTTCAAAACAAAGGACCTTGAAACGTTGGATGACGACGATCATATCTACACATGGGGGACTGCAGACGGAAGCGGGATGCCGATTGAATTGGCTCCCACTGCATATTTTGACAAATTCATCTTAAACAATCGTGCATCCACACCTGATGAAATCATCTTTGACCGCCTAGTTAAACGTGGAAATATGATTAGTAATCTGAAAGTAAAATATCCAAATGGAATGATGGTCGAATACCATTTCAATGGGACAGAGAAGAATGATGCGATGGATTGGTCCAGCCTATATTTTGTGTTTGAAAAAGACAAACATTCAGAATGGAAGCTCGTGGCATTGATTCACAGCCAATGGACGATATAGAAAATTACACATATTTCACCCATCTGCTGGAATATAGTGATTATGAATCATATGTCTTGTAAGGTGGTGAAAGAACTTGATCATTCACGTTGTTCGATACGGAGAAAACTTGTGGTCGATCTCCAAAAAATATGGGGCGCCGCTTAACCAGATCATGGGCGTCAATGATATAAGCAATGCTGATCAACTGCTGCCGGGAGAAGCATTGATCA
This sequence comes from Falsibacillus albus, assembly GCF_003668575.1. NCBI lineage: Bacteria > Bacillati > Bacillota > Bacilli > Caryophanales > Bacillaceae > Falsibacillus > Falsibacillus albus. Next base: position 232,156 of record NZ_RCVZ01000002.1, read on the forward strand.
TTCCCCAATCAACGAAAGAATATGTTGTCCAAAAAGGCGACACCCTTCCCGTGATCGCAGACAAATATGGTATCGAAGCCTCTGAGCTGCAAGCATTCAATCAAATCTCCCGTCCGGATACAATTTATGCCGGGGAGCTTCTTCTCATGCCATTTTTATACTACCCTATCCAAACCGGTGATACGCTTTGGGAAATTTCAAGGAAGTACAACGTTTCCGTCGATGCCATCTTAAAGGAGAACAACCTGACATCCTCCTCTGTCCTGAGTCCAGGACAGACAATAAGGATCCCCACCAATGAAAGACCGGAAATAGAGGTAAATGCATATACGACAGAAACGACAGAGCTTGAAAGGCAGGAAGTTCTCAAGCTTGGGCAATACTTCACCTACCTATCCCCTTTCACTCATGCAGTGAAGGAAGATGGAACCATTACGGCCTTAGGAAATAAAGATGACAGCAAGTTAATTCCAGCAGCAAAAGCGAATCAAGCTGGATCATTGCTTGTTTTGACAAACTTCTCGGATAAATTCAATTCCGACCTGGCCGCATCGATCCTCAGGAATGAGTCGACCCAAGACACTCTCATTCAAAACATATTGGAAGAGCTTCAGAAAAATCAATACATCGGCGTGAATTTTGACTTTGAATATGTATACCCGGAGGATAAAGAGAATTATACTGCTTTTTTAAAGAAAGTCGTAGCCAAACTTCATCCAAAAGGATTTTCGGTATCAACTGCACTGGCTCCGAAGCTGAAAGCAGACCAAAAGGGACTATTATATGAGGCACATGATTACGAGGCTCAAGGAAAGATTGTCGATTTTATAGTCCTCATGACATATGAATGGGGCTGGGCAGGTGGCGCTCCGCTGGCCATCGCCCCGATAAATGAAGTAAGGAAGGTACTGGATTATGCAGTCGCTATCATCCCAAGCAATAAAATATTGATGGGCACTCCCCTTTATGGACGTGATTGGAAAATCCCTTGGAAAAAAGGGACGATCGCAAGGACGATCAGTCCGAATCAGGCATTGGATTTAGCCAGGAAATATAAAGTCGCCATTAATTACAACTATACGTATCAATCCCCATATTTCAGATATACAGATGAAAATGGCCAGCAGCATGAAGTATGGTTCGAGGATGCCAGAAGTATGAAGGCAAAAATGGATGTAGCGAAAATATACAAATTGCGTGGGATCAGCTATTGGGTGCTTGGAAACCCCTTCCCGCAAAACTGGGCGGTGCAGCGCAGCAACTTCCGCGTCAAGAAGTTATTATAAAAGTCTCTTTTCTTATACTTTGTTGCTAAGCTAATAAAAAATGAAAAAAATAGGAAACGTTCATTCAACGAACTAAATACGTTAAAATAGGCATTAGGATTTTAACAACAATCTTTACGAAAACAATCTCAATAAAAAGAAAGTCTCTACATTTCGTATAAGACTTTCTTTTTTATTTTTTTAGTTTGCTCTGTTAAACACCGCTGTTGATTTCCACGCAAGTCTTCGCTTTCCGAAGACAGTAGGTGGTATGCATCCTCGATGTGATGTGGGGTCATACATATCCAAAGGGCTAGAGCCTCTTCGCTTTTCTACTTGGCCGCCATCAGTTGCTCGCATCATCCGCTGCAAGCAACATCAATTATGAATTATTCATCAGCGCCACTATACCAATAACGTGTATAGTCAGTCGTGATAGATGCATGACCTATTTGCCGCAGCATCGCTGTAATGTTGCCTCGATGATACGTTGCATGGGTTACAACGTGCATGACCATTTCTGATAGACTCGTTTCCCTCTTCCCTTCCCATGGTATATCCAGAATCCTTTTCTTTTCAAAGTCTTCTTGTTTAATTAAAAATCCCTTATACTTCTTATATAAGTAGCAAAATAAACTTTCCATTTCTACTATGCTTTTACCTTCCCCTGCGTCTTTCTCTACTTCCAATGCTTCTGGCATGTCTTTCCCAGAAACAATGTAATACCAAAGCTGATCGACGATGTACATGTGGGAAACCACTTTCGAGATTGAAGGAAAAACGCTTTGAATCTCTTGTTGGTACACATCATCGGAAAGCTCTATTAACCGGTTAAATAGGGTTTGATTGGCCCAAATATGATAGTCAAACATTTTTAAAGCTAAGTGAGTCATTTCATTAATCCCTCCTCAAAAAATACGTTTCCAACATCTTCTATACAGAGCCCGTAAAAACCTTTTTCACTAACCCCCCCTATGCCTTACTTGGAAAAAAAGCAAAAAAGCACATCAATTTGCAAGTTCAAATTGATGTGCTTTTCCAGCTTTTAGCTTCTTTGATTATTCAACTTATTTTCCATTCAGTTTTTTCAGTACGACCGAAGCCATGGCGTCGATGAATTCCGGCTGGGCATTCGGCATTTCGGGACGGTAATAGGCAGCCCCTACCTCATCGGTAACGATTTTACATTCCGTATCATTGTCATACAGCACCTCTAAATGATCGGACACAAATCCTACAGGAATATAAACGAAAGCTTTATAATGCTTCTCATTATAAAGATCCCTGGTTAAATCCTGTACATCTGGTCCAAGCCATGGTTCAGGTGTATTGCCCGCGCTTTGCCATCCAACCGCATACTCCTTGATACCTGCGTTTTCAGCAATCATCTGGGCTGTATCTTTTAACTGATCAGGATATGGATCGCCATTTTTAAGTATTTTTTCAGGTAAGCTGTGCGCAGAAACAATGAGGCAGGCATTCTCTCTTTCTATTTCCGGCATGCTTTCATATGTTTCTTTCACCTTGTTTGTCCAATATTCAATGAACTTAGGCTCATCGTACCAGCTTTCCACGGATGTTATGACCGGACTTCCAAGCTTTTCTGCTTCTTCCTTTGCCCTGCCATTATAGGATTTAACACTGAACGTCGAAAAGTGAGGGGCGAGTACGATAGAAACGGCTTCTCTTATACCATCTTCATTCATCTTCTTCACAGCATCTTCGACAAAAGGCTCAATATGCTTCAATCCTAAATAGGCTTTAAATTCAATTTCATCCTGGATGCTATTAAGATGCTCTTCCAGCTTCTCTGCCTGTTCCTGTGTTATGTTTGCAAGCGGGGAAATGCCACCAATTGCATTATAGCGGTTTCTCAAGTCTTCAATAAGTTCTTCAGAAGGTTTGCGGCCATGGCGGATATGAGTATAGTACCGTTCTAAATCTTCTTCTTTATAGGGTGTTCCATAGGCCATTACCAATAAACCCATTTTCTTTTTATTCATAGGATAAGACCCCCGTTTTCTATTAAGATAAGGAATAGTTTGCCTTATATGTTATCCCGGTTTCAACCTTTAATGTTCTTTGATATTTCATTGATTCCTGGCACTGTATTCATGAACGAGAGAGGCAACCCGTTTAAGCGTGTCAGGCTGAACGGCAGGGAATACACCATGTCCCAGATTGAAAATATGTCCTGGCTGGGACATACCTTGATCTAAAATTTCTTTTACCCTCTTTTCGATTACATCCCATGGTGCCAATAAAATCGAAGGATCTAAGTTTCCTTGAAGGGTTTTGGTCATACCCATTTCCCTTGCTTCGCTTATCTGCAGACGCCAATCCAAGCCCACGACATCGACAGGCAGATCATGCCACTCAAGCGCCAGGTGGCTTGCACCGACTCCGAATATAATCAATGGAACCCCTTCTTTACGCAATTCACTAAAGATCTTCTCCATAATCGGCTTGATGAATACACGATAATCAGCTATATTCAAGGCACCGACCCATGAATCAAAGATTTGGAATGCTTTCGCACCCGCTTTGATTTGCGCTTTCGCATATGTAATCGTCATGTCAGCAAGCTTATTCATCATGGCAAACCAGGCATTTGGTTCGGCATACATGAATGCCTTCGTTTTGTTGTAGTTTTTGGACGGCCCGCCCTCGATCATATAGCTGGCAAGCGTAAAGGGAGCACCAGCAAATCCGATCAATGGCACAGAAAGCTGCTCCTCCGTAAGGATACGGATCGTCTCCAATACATATGGGACATCCTCTTCCGGATTAATTTCCCCAAGCCGTTCAATATCCTGCATGGACCGAATCGGATTATCGATCACTGGCCCGATCCCGGATTTGATTTCTACATTTACGCCGATAGCAGGAAGCGGCGACATAATATCTTTATATAGAATTGCTGCATCGACATTGTAGTTTTCCACTGGCAGCCTGGTGACATAGGCACAAAGTTCGGGCTGATGAGTGATTTCAAACAATGAGTATTTCTCTTTGATTGCCCGATATTCCGGCTGCGAACGTCCCGCTTGGCGCATGAACCAAAGTGGGGTATAATCTGTTTTTTCCCCTTTCGCAGCTCTTAAAAAAGTATCATTTGTCATTTTGCTCATTTGTTGCCGTGTCCACCTTTCAATTGATTCTTTCACTATTGTATTATAATTTGCTTTGAATAAAAAATATCTTTAATTTTCAAGCGCTTTCAAAGCTGGAGAAACAATCGTCCAGCATCCGATTATCACTATAGACGTTTTATCATGAAATGTATAGTAAACATTGGCAAATGTCATAAATTTGCCGTTAATCCCAAGGTGATATGCGTTTACAATAATTACGTGCTGGGTAAATATTCATATCGATATCTATCTTATCAAGAAGGATGGGTATAATAAATATAAATCTTAGACAGAGGTGGGGTTTAGAATGAATTTTTTTATCACAAGCGGTACATATGACTTCCTACTGAAGAAATACAATGAGCACACTGATGCAAAGGTTTTCATCGCCCAAAATGCAGAGCGGACTTTGCTGATGCAGGAGGCAGAAGGAGAAACTTTCTTTGAGGAGCCCCGAAAATATGAGGTGATTGATGCCCACGGCGAATTGGAACAAAGAGGATTCTTTGTCTTTAATAATATACCGGTTACCGATGAAGGGAGACCTGTATTTGAATACCGTTTCAAAAACAGAGCAAGGATGATCGAAGAAGAACCCGGTTTCATATCCATTCGTGTATTGAGACCATTGGATTCCGATACATATGTGATCCTGACTCAATGGGAAGATGCGGATGCTTTTCATAATTGGCAGGATTCGAAAGCATATGCCAAAGCCCATGAGAAACGTGGAACCGAAGAAGGTGTGGATGCAAAAAAAGACCTGTTCCCACGTGCTTCTTATGTGACAAAATACAGTGCCCCCGACAAAGAACAATTAACGAATGGCTGATAAAATAGGCTGTCTCGAGAGGTCATGATAAATGATCTTCTCGAGACAGCCTTTTCTTATTCTATTCATTTCCCAAGAAAGGATGCTCACCGCCCGCCTCACGGAATGCGAGCATCCTGCAGCGGAAATCATTTACGAAAAAAGCCTTAAAGGAAAGTCTAATTTTTCTCAAGGACGACTCCATTTCGATTCGCATAGATGGCCGCCTGGGTTCGATCCGATACGCCTAATTTCCCTAAAATATTACTTACATGTGTTTTGACCGTTTTGATTCCAATAAATAAAGATTCACTGATTTCTAGATTGGTCATCCCTTCCCCTAAACACTTCAGCACATCAAGTTCCCTTTCCGTCAATTCGTCATGGGGCTTTTTTTCTTTGGAGCGAAATCGATTCATCATTTTCGTGGCAACTTTGGGCTCGATCACAACCTCACCCTTCATTGATTTATAAATAGCGTCGGCGACTTCCTCTGCTTTTGCCGTTTTCAGCAAATAGCTGTGAGCTCCGGCCTCCAGCGCAGGGAATACCTGCTCATCATCATAGTAGCTCGTTAAAATGATGATTTTACAGTTTGGCAGAAAAGATAAAACATTTCTCGTTGCTTCTATTCCTGTCCCATCCTCCATCAATAGATCCATGAGTATTACATCCGGTTCATGATTTTTTGCAAGTTGGGCTGCTTCTTGACCGGATGAAGCTTCCCCGACAAGCTCGATTCTTTTTTCAGTCATAAGATATGATTTCATCCCCAACCGCACCATTTCATGGTCATCCACGATCAACACTTTGATTTTATCCAACTTCTCCAACCTCCCCGACTGGAATCCGAATATTTATATACGTCCCTTCTCTCTCCTTGGAACGGATTTGAAAGACTCCTCCCAATTCTTCACAGCGCTCCCTCATGGTCTGCAGTCCATAGGAAGTCAACGGCTTCGCATGAACCCCAAATCCCTTTCCGTCATCACTTATGTACAAATGGAGCATATCCTTATGCTTCTCCATGACAATTTTCACGGTTTCTGCATGGGCATGCCTTAAAATATTGGACAATGCTTCTTGAACAATCCTGAATAGATGCGCTTCGGTACCTTTTGACAGGTTTCCTACATCCTCAATCTTCATATCAATATTTAAATGGCTTTTGTCTTTAAGTTCCTTTACCAGTTTATGCAGACCTTCCCCCAAAGAGTCTCCCTTTAAATCAATGGGCCTAAGATGCAGAAGAAGCGCCCTCATTTCCCCTTGAGCTTTTGAAGCGATTTCAGCAACTTGCTCGAGCATTTTTTTCGCCTGTAAAGAATCCTCTTGGATGATTCTGATGGCTGCAGATGAAAGCATACCCAATGCAAAAAGCTGCTGACTGACCGAGTCATGCAATTCCCTGGCAAGCCGATGCCGCTCTTCCATGACCGCAGCTTGATGCGCCTGGTTGGCCAATTCAGATTTTTCGTCTGCAAGCCGTTGAAGTGATTTCACCTGATCCTGGATGAAATCTGCCAAATGATTCATTTCATCGGTAATCATGCCGATTTCATCTTCTTCGAATTTTTCCACCCTCGCCGAGAATTTCCCGCTTCTTAATGTTGCTACGAAGGTAAACAAATCGTCCAGCCTTCCCTTAAATAGATATCCGCCCCTAATGCCGAAATAAATGCTTAATACCAAAAGGACGCCAAAAAGGAATAGAGATAGATAAATAGAAGAACGAAGGGAAATCATTGGTTGGCTCGACAACATAATATAAATTTGCAAACCTGCAAAAAAAACAGATCCTCCGAATAAAGACATCATTAAAAAGCTTTGAACAAACCATGTCCTGATATTTTGCTGTTTCATCGCACGCCCCCCTATACTCGGACTATTCGGATAGAGCCAACACCAAGCTCAACCGTCAATTGCAGTCTTTTAACAGCTTCCTCATAATCAGGGGATTCATAAAAGAGCTCGGCTTTCATACCGTCGGATGTTTGTTCGAAGAGCCTGATATCCCCTATCTTCACTTTCGTATAAATCTTTACCGGCAAGTCTTCCGGGATGATCATTTTCACATCGCCCACCCAACCTTTTACATTTAATGGCGTGGTTTTCTCCGGGATATAAGCCTTTCCAAAGTCAAAATAATAGTCCCCGACTGCATTGAACATATCCATGGGCTCCAATGGCCAATTTGCCTTTTGAAATTTCATATCGCCGATCATGCTCATATTCTTTTTCTTACCGAAAGAAGATTCGTCCTTGTCCTTAACAAAAGGATAATCCGTTTCAAAAGAAATCTTCACTTTTTTCTTTTGAAATATCCCATTGAATGCAATGGATACGATGAGTATCGGCCACAGCTTCCACCAATCTTCCCAGCCAAAATCAATGAGGTCCCAATGGGAGCATAAAATCAGACCGCCGTAGCATAGGGCAAACAAACCGACCAATAGAGATCCAGATGATTTTTGCAGCAGTGCATCCAATAGTTTTTTGAGTCCATATAACGCAATGATTGCAGGCAGCAAGACGACAAAAACCTCTTTTATTTCCAAGGAAATGACACCAATATTCACCAATAAAAGTCCAATTCCTGCAATGAGCAGGAGCAATGATCCAAACCATTGCTTTCCAGTTCGATAACGCAATTGATCCCCCGCCTTTTCTACTATACATATTTATTTTCGTTATCCAATTCATTAAATCCTTTTTATTCATTTGGCTCTTTCCGTAAAGTTTTGCTGCTTTTAATAAAAGGCTCTGTTAAACACCGCTGTTGATTTACTCGGAAGGATGCTCGTCGCTCGGTGCGCTCACCAGCTCCAGGCACCTGAGTCTTGCGAATATCGCACCTTCTGCTTCATTCAACAGCTGGAGAGAGCTTATATTAACAATAAGCTTCAACAAAGCATTAAAGAAAGTCCTTTTCTTATTTATATTTTAGTCTTCAAGCATATCCGTTTGAACATTCATACGCTTGAATAAGCCTCCGTCTTGGGACTGATTTTTTTGTTTAAGGGGCTCACAAGTTTTTTTTCTTTTCATATCCTGTATTACGGAAACCGGGCGTTTATCCCGATTTTCAGTCTCATCTTAATTAAAGGAGGAATTCTAGTGGGAGTGGAACTTATTTCACTGCACTGGCTATACCTTGTTTTCATTGGATTAATTGTACTTTTCATGATTTTTCGCCGGGATACGACGATTCTATGTATAGCAGGCATTTTCCTTATCGCACTGACAGCGACTGGTTCGATCACCCATTCCGTCAGCAGCGTATTTAACAGTTTCATCTATGCAATAAGCGAACTGTTATCCACCATCCTTGTCATTTCGATTATCGTTGCCATGAGCCGGAGCATGACTGCCACAGGCATCAATGATGTCATGGTCAAACCGTTTACAAAGCTGATCAAGTCCCCTGGGTTGGCTTACTGGACAATCGGAATATTGATGATGATCATTTCTTGGTTTTTCTGGCCATCACCGGCCGTTGCACTCATGGGTGCTGTCCTCGTTCCGGTTGCATTAAGGGTGGGGCTGCCGGCGCTGGGCATCGCGATGGCCATGAACTTATTTGGCCATGGGATCGCATTATCCGGTGATTTCGTGATTCAAGCTGCCCCTAAGCTTACAGCAGATGCAGCCGGCCTCCCTGTCAGTGAGGTTGTTCAAGCCAGCATTCCATTAGTCATCATTATGGGATTGGTTACAACCATCACCGCATTTTTGTTTTTAAAGCGCGATATGAAAAAAGGATTGTTGAAGGTCGATTCAACCACTATCAGCGATCTTTCATCCTCCAAAACCAATACAATCATTTCAGAAGGATGGAAGAAATTTTTCGCCTTGCTGATCCCGGTGTTATTTGGTTTGGATATCCTTGCAATGGTTAAATTCAATTTGACTGGGGGGGATGCAACCGCATTAGTCGGAGGTACTTCCATTTTCATCATGCTGCTGATCACATTAGCTGGATTTAAAAATGATGGATTGGAAAAGACCACTCAATATTTGATTGATGGATTTCAGTTCGGCTTTAAAGTATTTGGCCCGGTCATTCCCATTGCAGCCTTCTTTTACTTGGGAGACGCGGGTTTCCAAAGCATCATTGGAGATTATCTCCCGAAAGGATCGCAGGGCATCGTCAATGACCTTGGGGCTGCACTGGCCTCAGCAGTACCTCTTTCAAAAGGTGTAGGAGCCGTTACCTTGACGACGGTCGGGGCGATTACGGGACTTGATGGTTCTGGTTTCTCGGGGATCTCTCTCGCAGGGTCCATTGCGAATCTATTTGCCCACGCCATCGGAGCAGGTGCTGCAACACTTACAGCACTTGGGCAAATCGCCGCGATTTGGGTAGGAGGCGGAACGCTTGTCCCTTGGGCGCTAATCCCTGCTGCAGCAATATGTAATGTCGATCCTTTCGAACTCGCACGAAGGAACCTTCTGCCAGTCGTCATTGGCCTTGTCGTCACCACCATCGCGGCCATGTTCCTGATTTAAAAATTATTGATTTCCCTCACATCATCAAAAAGGGCTGAAAAATTCAGCCCTTACTTTTTATTCCAACCATAAACCCCTGTAGTGAACATAAAAATCGTCACCCCTGCTAAATAGCCTGCAAAAACATCCGATGGATAGTGTGCATGTGTAACAATCCTGCTCAATCCAGTTAGAACTGCACTCAAAACTCCTGCAGAATAAATCATTATCCTTATTTTTTTCGACGCAACTTCTTGATTGATGAAAAAAGCGAGCAGAAGATAAAAGATCATTCCGACCATGGCATGCCCGCTTGTAAAACTGAAACCTTCTTCACCCTGTGCCAAAGGCGGTCTCTCTCTTCCAACGGCAGCCTTCAGCCACTTATTCACCAAGTTGCCACCTGCTACAGCAATTAATAGTAAAAGAATGCCAAAGTAATTTTTCTTTCTCCACCATAAATAAAGAATCAGCATGATGCTTCCTCCGCCTATTATTAACTGGGTGCCTAAAACATTGAAGATACTTAAAAATTTAAGCGGAGTGAATAGTTTGGCTGCCTCATCATCAAAAGTGGCAATGCCTCCATTCAATACGAGAAGCAACATAAAAAGAAATGCAAAAAACGCAATTAAACCTGCTATCATTTTTCTTTCAACCATTTTTTTCTCCTTTTTCTAATTAGTGTATATTCTTATAGTTTAATACATTTATCATTGATTTTTGCTTGTTTCGCAAAGATTATTGTTTTTATCATTTATTCTGATCAACTATCATCATATGGTGTTTATTGGAGCAGAATGTGTAAGACTCCGGAGGCTAGGCAAAGGAGAACTAAGAGGATGTTCGATTAAGATCAGCATCTCGTGTGCCAACATCGAAACGACCTCACTTCCTGTCAGGCCTCTCGGAAAGCGAACATTCTTCCGCAGAAATCAACATTCATCACTCTTGAGCAATAGCTACAGACTTTACGCATAGACCCAGATTTCAAATCAATATTTTTCGTTTATCGAAGTATTGGGTAATGTTATAATATTTTTAAATGTTTAGAAAATTCACTTATGGGGGTTTTAATATGTCGGAAAAATTATTTCGAATACTGGAGTCGCAGTATGATCAAATGGTGGAAATCAGAAGACATTTGCATCAGCATCCTGAGTTATCATTTCAAGAAGTGGAAACAGCCAAGTACATAGTGAATTTCTACCGAGGACTGGGAATGGATGTTCAAGCAGGGGTTGGCGGAAATGGAGTAGTCGCTCATTTAAAAGGCGGTAAACCTGGAAAAACCGTTGCAATCCGGGCAGATTTCGATGCCTTGCCAATCCAGGAAGAAACGGGGCTCCCATACCAATCTTTGAATAAAGGCGTCATGCACGCATGCGGGCATGATGGGCATACAGCCACCCTCCTAATCCTTGCTAAATCATTGAATGAATTAAAAGATGAATTGGCAGGAGAATATGTTTTCATTCACCAGCATGCAGAAGAATATGCACCGGGCGGAGCCATCGATATGATCAAGGACGGCTGCCTTGAAGGTGTCGATGTTATCTTTGGTACACACCTGTGGGCAACTGTGCCTTATGGAGTCATTCAAACACGGACCGGTCCATTCATGGCTGCTTCTGATAGGTTTACCATAAAAATAAAAGGTGAGGGCGGCCACGGAGCCCAGCCTCATAAGACCAAAGATTCTGTCGTCATTGCATCCCAACTGGTCATGAACCTTCAGCAAATCGTCAGCAGAAGGGTCAATCCGATCGATTCGGCAGTCTTGTCGGTCGGCTCCTTCATTGCAGATAACGCTTTCAATGTCATTGCCGACAGCGCCAAATTGATCGGAACTGTACGAACATTCAATGAAGAAGTACGCGATCAAATGGAAGCAGAAATTGAAAGAATCATAAAAGGGGCCTGCTATGCGTCTGATTGCAGCTATGAATATAACTATGATAGAGGCTATCCGGCCGTTGTCAATCATGCTGATGAAACAGAATTTTTGAAAAAATGTGCCGAAGACGTGCCTGATGTAATCAAAATCGAAGAAACGGACCCTGAAATGGGCGGCGAGGATTTTGCATATTATCTTCAAAATGTAAAAGGTACCTTTTTCTTCACCGGCGCAAAACCGGATGGTGTGGAAACTGCTTATCCGCATCACCACCCAAAATTCGACATCAATGAAAAGTCTATGCTCACTGCTGCCAAAACATTAGGAGCTGCTGCCATTAAGTATCAATCCAAACACGTAAAAGAGTTAAATGAAGTAAAGCAATAAAGGAACAAAAAACCGGACAAATTTTGTCCGGTTTTATTCTTCGAAAGACTCATTGATTAAAATATCTCAACCGGTATGCTTGGATGGCTGTATCCCCGAGGTACTCCAATAATGAATAGTTCGCATATGCTCCAACAAATGCGCCTATTCCCGGAACAAGCTGAAGAAGCTTTGCAAAGTCGATATAATCTCGGTACTCCTGCTGAAATTGCCTCCAATCCAAATCATCAAGCTCATTCTTATATTGTTCCCAATTTTCGATGATACTCAGCTGATCCAGTCTCTTTTCATCGCTGGAGAATGCGAGCTGGAAGACGTGCAATATGAACATTCTTTCTTCATATCTCTTGATATCGTGCCCATATTGGGCTCCAATTTCAAATAAAAGCTTCATTTTTATGCTCAACAATAAAGGAAAATCAGCCATTCCAAGGATTATACCACCCGCTCCTGTTCCGGCTCCTTCAAGGGCAGCTGTTTTTTTGTAGGCATTGATTTTTTGTTTAATTAATTTTTCCCTTGCCTCAAGATCCATATTATCTTCTGGATCTGTTTTCGTTAAATATTCAGAGCCAAACAAAGTGATCTGAACCATTTTTTTAATGCTTTCCGTCACCACATGATGGATTTTCTCCGGAATAAAAGAATTGACTTTTTCTTGAGCTCTTTTGGCCATTCTTTTGATCATGCTGGAGCGTGTGTTGATTTTTTTCTTCCAACGTTCAGTGTCCTGTTTAGCGATGGATACATAATCAGAATTGTTCATAACCATGCCCCTTTTTGATTTCTTTACGCTCTTTTCGTATTGGCCGGTTGTTCCATCCGGAGTCTCGTACCTTCCGCTCCATTCAAGATCATATGATGAGTTTTTAAAGAAAAACTGTTAAAAACAACAACCTTTGAGAAAAGAGCCTTTCTTTAACATACGAAAACAAGTCAAAAGGTCCAAAGATACAATCAATATTTTTCCATTTTCGATAAACGCATCGGGATATATAGCTGAACAATGAACATGCTGAATACCGCTCCAATGATGAAGGAAGCTCCACCGCTCATCCATTCATGTTTGACCATCAGGATCACCAAAAAGATAAACGTTTGGATCAGCAATAAGACTTGCGTCAACCTCAAGAAAGACTTTTTTTTCAACGAATGGTTAACAGGATATAAGTGTACCCAGATTTTATTATCCTGCTTCTGGAACAAAGGTATCATTTGGAAGCCTGTCAAATAAATAAATAGCAATGTAATGCCGATAATGACAAACATATTATGGCTGAAGTAAATAAATACAGCAGCAATGATCGTCAATCTGCAAAACAACCCAAAATATTCCGAATTTCGAATGAACGTTCTCGAAAATAAATATTGAAAGCTGCTATTGTGTCCGTAGGAGACAAACTTGAGAAGTGGATCAAGCCATTTCCTCCTTCTTACTTCCCCTTTTAATTTCGGAACATCCGTAAACAAATTGGCCACTCGATAAAAAAGCAGCATCCTTTGTTGTTCCAATTCAATCAACGTATCCCATTTCAGAAGCTTATTTTTTGTAGCATTCCAATAATAAATGAACAATATCACATAGACGACAGCCACAGCCGCAACCAGCCAATACGATGATTTGGCAGTCCATAGAAAAATAAATATGACATTCATTAGCAGCCTGCCGATTTTATCAAGCTGATTGAATTCCTTTTCCTGGAATTTAAGCAGGAACCATTGAATATACAAATTCCATACCTTTAGGATCAGCAAGGGGATGAATAGGTAAAAGAACGATTGAAACCCCTCTCCCGTTACTCCTGCATAAAGCGGCATCAGCACAGCCAATATGATTAATAGCTGATAGCTTTGGGTAAAAAAACTGGTCCAAATCCCTTTTCGGAAATAATTGGCCATTTTATGTTCAAGCGGAAGCAAAAAAACTTGATCAGCTTCTTTCAGCAATGTTTGAATCGGACTGATTGTCACGATGATCCCTAGAATGATCGCCATCACCCATGAAACGGGAAAATTTTGGTCCAATGTATCAATCCAATTGTTGTAATAATATGCTCCACCACCGATGGCAAAAATCATGACGAACAACAAATGATCATTCAGCATGTAGCGCAAATATTTCCTGATTTCTTGATTATAGGTCTGTGATCTTTCCCTCCAAAGCCTGTTAATTTGTTTCATCCTGATCTTCCTTTGTCAGCTGGATATAGATGTCATCCAAGGTTGCCCCAGGCATATTAAATTCTTCTTGAAGCTCCGCCAAACTTCCTTGTGCACGGATTTTTCCATTATGTAAGATGATGAATGAATCGCAATACCGTTCCGCAGTGGCTAAAATATGCGTGGACATCAGGATGCCTGCACCGCTGTTTTTCATATCATTCATTAAATCCAACAAGGATTGGATGCCTAAGGGATCGAGCCCAACAAATGGCTCGTCAATGATATAGAGGCTTGGCTTGACCAAAAATGCGCACATGATCATCACCTTTTGCTTCATCCCCTTTGAAAAGTGTGCAGGAAACCAGCCCATTTTTTTCTCTAGTCGAAATTCCTTCAACAAGGGCGGAATCCGTTCTTGATAAACCGACTCGTCCAATCCATAGGCCATGGCAGTCAGCTTCAAATGCTCTTCCAACGTCAATTCATCATATAAAATGGGGGTTTCAGGGATATATGCAAATTGTTTGCGATAATTTTCCGGCTCTTTCGACAAGTGCTTTTGATTAATGCTAATCTCCCCATTTTTTGGTTCAAGGAGGCCGATAATATGCTTGATTGTCGTACTTTTTCCTGCACCATTCAATCCAATCAATCCAACGATTTGGTTTTTGTCTATAGAGAAGGAAATATCTTTGAGTACCGGCTTTTTCGTATAGCCTCCTGTCAATTCTTTCACATTCAATAGTGCCATAAGGAACATCCTTTCTAACAGTCCTGAATTCATTTTATCAAATTTGCCGGCAAGATGTTATCTTGTACCCGGTCGAGTGGAAAAATTTCCTATTCATATAACTTTTCAAACTGTACATCATAATAATCGAAGGGGTCACAATCTCGAAAACGGGGTGGTTGTTAAAGACCGATTACCGTAAATGCACATTGCTATTCGAGCCTGAGAAAGGGATAGTCCTCGTGCATTGGAAAATGACATCATCATCAATTGATTAAACCATCATTTAAAATGAGGTGTTTATCAAAGAAAGATCAGATTTCCTTCTTTAGTTCCAAGCTATTGGAAATTTTAAAGATATAGGGGATGGTCGTATTGAACATGTGTCATGAAGTCCAAATTCATTTGTCGAACACATAATCATTGTATAATGAGGTGTTTATCAAAGAGAATGGCCGAAACTTTTAACCTTTAACCCTTCATTGGACAGGATCTTCCACGAAAATCCTGTCCTCTTATTATTTTCCGATTCTTCTATCGATGTGGTAAACTGAATGCAAATCATTGAAAGGTGGATCAGGAATGAGCGACTGTCTTTTTTGTAAAATATTGAATGGGGATATTCCAGCGTCTAAGGTTTTCGAGAATGAACATGTCTTGGCTTTTCTGGATATCAGCCAGGTCACCAAAGGACATACCCTTGTCATCCCTAAAATACATAAAGAAAACTTATATGAGCTTACTCCGGAGATAGCGGGCAACCTATTCAAAGCAGTGCCTGAAATAGCCAATGCCATAAAAAAAGAATTCAATCCTATCGGCCTCAACCTATTGAACAACAACGGAGAACATGCAGGACAATCCGTTTTCCATTTCCATATGCACATCATCCCCCGTTATGGAAAAGGGGATGGATTTGGAGCTGTTTGGAAAAACAATTCGAGTGCCTATAATCAGGAGGACTTGCACGCGATTGCAGAAGCCATTGGACAGCATTTATAAAGAGTTTCTTGATTGACGAAGTCCCCCAGTTCCCTTCTGGGGGACTTTCATTTCTAGGAAAATTTGGTCAGCACGATGATCCTATTCAAGGGACAGGATGTATGTTATACTATAGACATTCTTTCGCTGCAGGCAAGAGTGCACTGCAGGAAAGCATCAGTTAAGTATAGTCATAGATTAGAAGAGGAGAGTCGAGATATGAAGACAAAAACATTAGTAGCCCTTTCCTTGATTGTCGGGATAGGCGCAGTATTGCACACAATCATTCCAGGGATCGTCTTTGGTCTGAAGCCGGATATGATGCTTAGCATGATGTTCCTAGGCATTCTTTTATTCCCGGAAAAGAAAAACGTATTACTTTTGGGGGCTGTCACTGGAATCATTTCCGGATTGACTTCCACATTTCCAGGAGGATTCATTCCGAATGTCATTGATAAGCTCATTACTTCTTTTACCTTTTTCTTCGTTTATACAGCATTGGTGAAGAAGTCTAATTCTATAAAAGCTGCTACGGCCCTTACAAGTTTAGGCACCATTTTATCAGGATTCATTTTCCTTACGTCTGCATACTTCATTGTAGGTTTGCCTGATTCCTTTGTCCTGTTGTTCGGAATGGGAGTACTGCCAGCAGCGGTAATGAACGGCATCGTCATGTTCATCATCTACCCTGTCGTTCAAAACATTTTAAGAAGAACCCAAATTGCAGAAAATATATAAAAAGAGGCGACCACCGAGTCGCCTCTTTTATTTTGTATGCAAAAGGAAGAAAATATACTCTGTAAATCCCTTGATGTGGTGATTCTTTTGCTTTTTCATATCGATTACTTTGTGTCTGGATCATATGATTGTCCTATCCGCTGCAGACATTTGCTATCCGATCCCTTTTTCCTTAGCGGATTCTCTACTTTAATACTGTAGGCACAAGCGAAAACAAAGGTAGCGTGTGTTGATTTTCACGGAAGGACGCCCGCTTTCCGAGGGGCCTCACACGAAGTGAGGTCGTTCGATGTTGGCACACGACGTGCCGAACTTAATCGAACATCCACCCAACCTCTCCTCCCTACGCTGCGGGGTCTCACCTTGCCCGCTGATCCCTCAGGAGTCTCGCATCTTCCGTTACAATCAACAACGGAAATGAATTCTAACAGAATAACTTTTGAAAACAACAATCTTTGAAAAAGCAGCCATTCCAATGGCATCGCCTCTTTTTTTAATTGACAATCAATGAAAGCAATAATCCTAATATCAATACGATGATTCCTCCCGCTCCGAGCACTCCCGCTCTTTTCTTCATGAGATTTTTCGGTGGATAGATCCCCGGCCGCTTTATGGCTATCAAATAATGAAACGTCCCAAAAAATAGTACTGCACTTATTGCATAAAAACAAAAGATGACTCCGCTCACCTTCCCCACCCCTCTAGCACAATACGCTTACTAAATATCTATGCGAAGACCATCCAAAATATCTATAAATTCCTTGTTCCTCCCTTCGCGGAAACTTGCAGGAATTAATGAAAACGTGTAGAAATAGAATAAACAAATACTATAGGAGTGACGCAATGAATAAAAAAATTTTTTCATATGGACTATTGTTTGGAACAGCTATTGGCGCCGTATCCGCACTATTGTCTGCACCATCTTCAGGCAAAGAGCTCCGCACCCAGCTGCAGGAGTCCGGAGATGAATGGCTGAATACGCTCAAGGAAATCAAAGTCAATGTTCAAGGCTTAAAAGACTCCGTTGCAAAGGTTTCAAAGGAAGGTAAGGATACAATCCTTCAGTTAACTTCCGATATTAAAGAAATCGTCCAGCAATGGCAGCTGGATTCAAAGCCTAATAAAGATCAGTTAAAATTGGAAATTGCAGAAATTCAGCAAACCATAGCAGAACTGGAATCTGAAATCCATAAATCAGATAAAACCACAGTTTCATCCTGATATAGTAAAGGCCGTCCCACAATTTTTAAATGGGACGGCTTTTTTTTACCATTTACTTTTTCACACAAGCATTCCTCTTACAACTTGTTCAGTTCCTGCATTACTTTTTTATATGATGCAATCCCATAATTTCTTAAAAACATCGTCTTTTTTTCGTTGAAAATTCATTATTTCAAAAAATTTTGTAAATTTACATCTTTATTAATTTTTGTTTTATTGGCATAATAATATGTAAGGGCTTCCTAAAAGAGCGATTTCTTTCCTATTACCAAAAGAAAGAAAAAATACATAGATAAGTAGGTGAATGAAATGACAGAAACTCCATTTTCCATGAAAGAAGCGATGCTGTTCAGCCAGCGTATTGCCCAACTAAGCAAGGCATTATGGAAATCCATAGAAAAAGATTGGCAGCAATGGATTAAACCTTACAATCTCAATATCAATGAACATCACATTTTATGGATTGCCTACCACCTTAAAGGAGCGTCCATCTCTGATGTGGCTAAATTCGGTGTCATGCACGTATCCACCGCATTTAATTTTTCGAAGAAGCTTGAGGAAAGAAATCTCTTAAGATTTTCCAAGAAAGAGAATGATAAGCGAAACACCTATGTCGAACTAACCGAACAAGGTGAAGAAATTCTATTAAACTCGATGAAAAACTATAAGCCCACAGATAATATTGTCTTCAAGGGGGCCATGCCTTTAAGAGATCTCTATGGAAAATTCCCGGAAATCATTGAAATGATGACAATCGTAAAAAATATTTATGGCGATGATTTCATGGAAATCTTTGAGAAATCTTTTAATAACTTCGAAACTGATTTTATTGAGGAAAAGGGACAGATAATAAAAATATCGGAAGAAGTGAAAGAAACCATATAATATCTATATGTTTTGCTCCAATAGAAGCATCAGTTCTTCATAAAGCTTTTGTTTTTTGCAGGCATCGATCACTTCTGCGGGCTCTAACTGAGAATGAAGCCTTTCATTGAATTTTTTAAAAAGCGGAGAATAAAAAACAAATCCTTCCGCTTTTTGTTCTTTCAGCTCTTTGTTCAGCTCTTCACATAATCTGTGGAAGTCCATTACATCTTGCTCCGACAAATTCTTTTCAATGATTAATTGGTCAAATTCAAAACCTTTCGGTGACATCATTTTCAATAAAAGCTTTTGTTGAAATTCGAGCTTTTCAATCCTTTCAAGCAGCAATTTCATTTCATCACGTTCCTTTACTTCATAATATTCCGCTGTTCGTTTTAATGACATGATATAATAATATCACTCATTTTTTATATTGGATAACATAATTCATTCAAACGATGAAACCTGAAATTTCTCCAATATCCAAAGATCTGATGCCATAACTCTATCTTTTTTGAAAAAAATTTGGTATCGTTATCGGTAGAGGAGATAAAGGGGAGGGGTTAAGATGATCTCCGCTTTTGTAGTTCTAGCGATATTTATTTTATATTTCATTAACACCTTAACTAATTCTTTATGTGTTCAGAAGGAAATCCCTGAAGATAAGCAAGGAAAGGTGTTCCGGACGATTAATATATTGATAACCATACTACTCGTATCATCTTATGTAGAAATTTTGTTCGCATAATCGAATCGGCCTGCTGTATACATAGCTAAGAGAGACAGACTCGAATGAGTCTGTCTCTTTTTCAGCTGCTGGAATGATTAGTAAAGCCAAGAAGCTCCGATGATGATAAGTAGGATAAAAAGAACCACTAATAGCGCAAAACCGCTGTTATATCCGCAAGTCATGAACGTTTGCCACCTTTCATTGTGGAACATAAGGCGATACCATGCCTTATGTTCCATGATTTTATATTACAGCCAAGCTGCACCTACGATAATTAACAAGATGAACAACACTACGATTAAAGCGAAGCCGCCACCGTACGCACCCATATGTTCCACCTCCTTTAAAAGGACTAAAATATACTATTCATTTCGATGAAAGAACGTTTAGGCATTCATCATATTTTTTCAAAAAATCGAGATTTCCATCTATATAGAGCCAAGAATATTAACAATCCCCCTGCCCAGACAGGGACTATTTACTTAATTTTCTTAACAAATATAAGCGGAACCTACGATAATCAATAAAATAAACAGCACAACCAGCAATGCAAATCCTGAATTAAAACCAGCACCCATGGTCAATTACCTCCTTTTCTCTTCAAATTATCTTATGAAAATTGTGTGACAATTGGGTTGATTCAAATGCCCATTTTTACCAAAAGTCTCTGATAAATGTTTTTTTTCTGAATCGATTTGTGATATAGTATGTTTTGTGGATTTGTACAACCCACGACATTTTTATATTGGGAGTTGTTCAGCATGAAAAAATGGATTTTATCCCTTTCATTAGCTGCCGGAGTAATTGGCCTGGCTGGCTGCAGTGGAAACGGCGGGGGCAGCGATGTTGTTGCCAAGACTGATGCAGGGAACATTACAAAAGATCAATTATATGAAGCAATGAAAGATAAATACGGTGAACAAGCACTTCAACAATTAGTATTTGAAAAAGTCTTATCTGACAAGTACAAAGTTACTGATAAAGAAGTCGACCAAAAAATCAACAAGATCAAAGATCAGTTAGGTCCAAATTTCGAACAAGCTCTTCAACAATATGGATACAAAAATGAAAAAGACCTTCGAGAAACATTGAAGATCGGCCTTTTACAGGAAAAAGCGGCAACTAAAGATGTTAAAGTTACCGACAAAGAATTGAAAAAGGCATATGACGATTATCAGCCTGAAATCAAGGCAAGCCACATTTTAGTCGATGATGAAAAAACAGCTAATGAAATAGAAACGAAATTGAAAAATGGCGAAAAATTTGCTGATTTGGCGAAGAAATATTCCAAAGACACAGGTTCAGCGAAAAACGGCGGAGACCTAGGCTGGTTTGGCCAAGGAAAAATGGATCCAACGTTTGAAAAAGCCGCTTATGCCTTAAAAGTCGGCGAAGTAAGCAAACCTGTCAAAACACAGTATGGCTACCATATCATTAAATTGACTGATAAGAAGAAGAAGAAATCATTTGATGATATGAAGAAAGAGCTGACTGAACAAGTTAAAGCTTCAAAAGTCGATCAAACCAAGATTCAAGAAGCCATGAAAAATGAAATCAAAAAAGCGGATCTAAAAGTGGAAGACAAGGATTTAAAATCCACTTTCGATCAATTATTGAATAGCCAGCCTTCTTCTGGTGCAAGTGCGGACGGAAGCAATGGCTCAGCAACTGGAGCCGATTCCAGTTCAAATCAATCCTCTGACCAATCAAGCGATCAGAAATAAACATGAAAAAGCATGAAGGATCTTATCCTTCATGCTTTTTTGCATTTCATGCCCCATCCTTCAGTTGTTTCCTCATTTCCCTTTCCTTTTCCATTCTTTCAATGTAGATTTCGCCTTCTTTTTCAAGCCATTCCTGTTCTTCTTCCCGGTCTTCCTTTGCGCTTTTTACTGACATGAACGCACTGAATAGAATTCCTGCTGCAACGAAATATATCCAAATAGGCAGTTCCATTTCTCAATCCTCCTGAATTCTTTACTTATCACCACTCTATGCTTGTCTAAATGGATGTATGCACAAAATATGCTTTCAAAAAAATCAGAGGCGATTTTCAATTGAATTTTTAGTAAACTTAGTTGATATTCATTAAGTTGTATAGTTGATTTCCGCTGCGGGGTCTCACCTGTCTAGCTCTGGGGCTTAGGGGCCCGAGGTCATAAGCAGATTCTGTCAAAAAAACAAAGGACCCCTTTCCCTCAGATTCGGCTTATGCTTGTCGCCCCTAGGCAAAGCCCCGCCGCTTTTCTAACTGTCCCGCTAATCCCACCGGAGTCTTCGTCTTGCACTCCAATCAACAGCTGGAAACGCTCTAATATCAACGCCAAGCTTTAACAGAGCACGTAAAAATAGCTATATTGAAGAAGAAACTTTGCTTAAACGATCCCGCTTTATTTGCTAAAGCAACGAAGTATAAGAAAAGAGCCTAAATAAAAAAGGGAATCCGATTCCCCTTCTTAGAGTGTCATGGATTCCCTTATTACCATTGCTTTGCTGATTTACTTATGAAAAGTTGGTTTATAGAACGATCTGTTCTCCAATGCGAATACTCGCTCGGAGAATTCACCTGGCTTGACTCTTTCCAGTGCACGGTCAAGCATGTTCATTTTTGCATCAAGATTATCAATATAATGAAGAATTTCGGCTTCTTTGATCATTGGAGGCTTCGGACTTCCCCATTCCGGCTTTCCATGGTGGGAAAGGACCAAATGCTGCAGGACGACAATTTCCTCTCCGTTTATCCCGAGCTCTTCCGCTGCTTTTCCAATTTCATTGATCATGATAGTGATGTGTCCGAGCAGGTTTCCCTCAATCGTATAAGTCGTCGAGATGGGACCGGACAATTCAATTACTTTTCCTAAATCATGCAAGATGATTCCGGCATATAATAAATCCTTGTCCAATGATGGATAAAGGCCAGCAATCGCTTTGGCCAAATCAAGCATGGAAACGACATGATATGCGAGCCCGGAAATGAACTCATGATGATTTTTGGTTGCCGCCGGATACTCCATGAATTCAGTTTGGTATTTTTTTAGCAAGTACCTAGTAACGCGTTGAATATTTGGGTTTTTCATTTCAAAAATATATTGTGTGACCTTGCTATTGATCTCATCTTTGCTGACCGGGGCGGTTTCAAGGAAATCCGAAATTTCCATTCCATCCACCGCAGTAGCCGGACGAATCTGGCGAATCTTAAGCTGCTGGCGTCCACGATAATTTTGAAGATCGCCATTTACCCTGACAATAGTTTGAGCTTGATACATCTTTTCGTCTTCATCCGATGCATCCCAAAGTTTTGCCTCGATATCGCCTGATTTATCCTGCAGAATCAGGGTCAAAAACGGTTTGCCATTGCTGGCTGTCGCTTTTGTTGAAGTTTTAATCAATAAATAAAGATCGACTTGATCTCCAATATCGTAATGAAGTACACCTCTTGTCATCATCCATACCTCCGAATTTTCCTTTATGGAAAGTATATCATACATCCTTCTGATGGTGGAATCATCACCTTCTCAGCTTACTGTACCCTGATAGGTTCCTTCCTTGTTTCACCCAATAAGGACTGCTGTTCCTTTGGGAATAATTCTCTAATATGTTCATGACACGTAAAAAACAGGATTTGAGTATGACTGCTCACTTTTGAAAGCATTGTTTTCACCTGCTGCATTCGCTCCCTGTCAAAATGGACAAAAGCGTCGTCAATAATCATTGGTGCAGGCGATTCTTTTAACAACACAGCAGCAAGGGCAAACCTGAATGCTGTGTATACTTGTTCAGATGCAGCTTGGCTCAATTCATCAGGCTCAAATGGAATACCATCTTTCCTGATGACAAAAAAGGATTTATCTTCTTTTTGGATAATGTTTGTATATTCACCATTAGTCAAGGTGGACAAATAGTCTATTGCTATTGAAATGACTTTTGGGAAACGCTCCTTCTCATACCGGTTGATTGTATTGGATAAAAGGTTTTTGGCCACAGCCAAAGCCGCCCATTCTTTTGCAAGATCATTAAATTTAGACGTCAAGTGATTGAAGCGATGCATCATGTTAGTGTAGGTCCCGCCTTCTTCGAGTACTTTCAATTTGTGAACCAACGAGGACTTCTTTTCCTGCAATTCTTGTATTTTTCCGCTGCATTCTTTCATTAAGGATTCCGTCGCCGTCAATTCTTCTTCAAGTGCAGAATGTGAGTCGAACTGATCCAGGGATTTAATATCTCCTTCTGCCAATTGCATAAGGTGAAGCTGCTTTCGTTCAACCATACTTACCTTTTCCTCGGCCAATTTCGCTGCTTTCCTGAATTGTTCTTCATCTTCAGTACCTGCCAGCTCGAAAAGTTTGCGAAGCTGAAGCTCACATTGCTGTTTTTCATTCTCGGCCTTAATATACCTTTCATCATATTGCATCGACTTTTGTGAAGCTTCCCGGTAATAAAACCGCTTCTCTTCTTCCTGTTTCATCCGTTCCTTCAATTTCAAGACCACTTCATCCAGTTGGAATTCCTTCCATCCCAACGGAGAGATCAATTGCCTCAACTGTCTTTCCCATTCTTCCTTCTTCACAGCTGCACTTTGGGCATATCCCTTCCGTTTCATCACTTCTCTTGATAGCTGGATAATCTCCTGAATATAATTGAAAGCATCCTCCAGCTGAAGGATTGGAAATGAATAAGGCACTTGAAGGCTTTTCCTTAAATCTGCAGTCCTTTTTTCATGTTCCTCGCAATTCTTGGCATGTCGCTCGATTTCAGCTGAAAATTCTTGACAGCGCGCCTGCTGCTCTTCAAGCCGGATGAGGATCTGTTTCCATTCGTTCCTTAATTTCAATTGTGAATGATAAAGTCCTCTTTTGGTTTGGTTATCATTGCCGTCTTCTTGCAGCAGAAGTTGAATATCTTTTTTTCTTTCTTTCAAATCATTGAGCTTTGATTCTCTATGTTTCCTGTCCATCCCCTGCTTTCTCTTATTGAAGGTGATTTTCACTGCAATCACAGTTAACAAAACAATGGAAAGGATGCCTATCATGATTTGAACCTGGACCATCCCCCAAACCGCTCCTAATAAAAATACAATCGCCAAAATCCATTCGATAAGATTTTGCAAATGACTTCCTGACTTTCGCCCTTCCAATTCCAACTCTTTGATACGATCTGTAATCAAGGATGCTTCTAGTCCCAAAGTCTGTTTGGAGTTTTCAGCTTGAATCGATTTTTCCAGTTTTCGAAACTCTTCTTCCTGTAGAAGCTGCTCTTCCACCATTGTAAGCGCTGCTTCACATTCTTTCACCCTATTTTGTTCTTTTTGCCTGTTATCATGAATTTCTTCCTTTAATGCGGCAAGCTTTAAATGCTCTGCAATGACATCCTTTACCTCACCCTTCAATTGAATCCCTGTCTGGAGCTTATCCCACTGTTCAATGGTCTCCACAGGCATGTTCAATTGTCGCCTATAAAGATCGATCTTTTCTTCTAAATCTTCGATGGCATGCAATTGGCTTGTGACTTCCTCACTCCATTGAAGAAACAGCGGCCATTCAGTTATTTTTTGTGATATTGCCGCTTCATGCTCCAAAAGATAGGAATCTGGGGCATATTTTTCAAGCCGCTGCATGATTTCTTTTCTTTGTTCGATAATGGAATCATGTTCAGCAATCACTTTCCCCTGTTTTTCCAGACACTTCTCCAGCCTGTTCAGTCCATCTGAAGGAAATGATACATTCGCCAGTTCCTCAAGCCTATTGCTCGTTAGTAAAAACTCTTGATAAAGCGGCATTACACTATCAAGGTGCTTCAATTCAAGCATCTTCTCCGACAGTCTCTTTTCTTCATCGATCAGACCTCGCAGCTCGCGATCCATTCGATCCTCTTCCTGAAGCAGGTTTTCATATTGATCATTGCCATGCCTCGCCTTTTTCACCTCTTTTTCAAATTCACGGATATCATGTAGCTGTTGATTTAAATCAGGTTTGCGCCCATTTGGTTTAAATAGCTGTTCCATTTTTTTTTGCAGCTCATTTTCAGCCTGAAATATTCCTTCTGTCCCCATCGTTCCTGCTGAAAAGAGATACTTGGAAATATCTTCTTTGCTTAATTGGTGGACACGCTGGAGGCCATGGACACTGAACGAAAATATTGCCTGAAATGTCGGTTTATCCATTCCATCCAAAACCAGTTCCAACATTTCTTCTCCGCCTGTTTTTCCATCCTGAAGAATTACCTTGACATCACCGACAGCCTTTCCTTTGACTCGTTCAACGATGACACTTCCATATTTCTCAGTTTCAATCGTGAGCTGTCCGCCATATTTTGTATGCGTCTTTGGAACATACCTCGGTTCGTTTTGCACTTTGGTCGGGAAACCAAATAAAATGCTTTGAATGAAAGCGATAATGGTCGATTTTCCGGCTTCATTCTTGCCATAGAACACTTGCAGTCCCTGGTCCGGTTCAATTATGAAATCTTCAATTTTCCCATAGCCGTATATATGTATTTTTTTTATGTACAATGCCCTTCACTCCTTTCCCGCCAGTGCCTATTTTTGAAGATGCTGGAGGATCAGCTGCTGTGCCTTTTCGATAACCGCTTTCTCCTCCTCCTCTTCCAAATCATGCAAATATCTTCTGGCAAACATATGGTGATATAAGTCCTTGGTGCTTTCTTCCAAATGATGACGTTCAAATCCTTCAAAGGCAGCCTTCAATTCATCCATGAATCCAGTGTCAAATACACCTGCATTGCTGAAAGTCTTTGCCTCTATATCAATGGAATTTATCCATACAAAGTTTTGCTCGGGGTCTTCATCATCCTGCAGTATTTCCAGCAATTCGCCAGAATGTATTTTATCTATTGCCTCAGCAGACAAAGCTTCCGTTTCGACCAACTGAATTCCAAGAATGACTCCCTGGTCGGTTTTTCTGAACCTCACGAGTTCAGCGGTCAGCAGTGTAAACAATTCATTGAATTCCGTGATGCCTGCTGCCGAAACGACAGATTCTTCCCAAATGATATCTGCTGTTTCAATAAATTGGATTGATGTATGATCCTTGCAAAGGTTCACTTCAATACATCCTTTTCCCCCTTTTTCCTTGCGATGACGGCCTTGGATATTACCTGGATAGATGATATAGGGGTCTTCAGAAAGAACTGCATGTTGGTGAATATGCCCGAGTGCCCAGTAATCAAATTCCTTTGCGAGAAGTTCATTAACCGTAAAAGGAGCATAAGGCTGATGGGTTGACGGGCTCCCTTCGCAATGTCCATGAAGCAGCCCAATGTGGAAGCCCCCCTGATTTTCCTTCTTAAAGCGGTCGATTTTCCTATCATATATATGGCGTTCGGCATAACTGAAACCGTAAACGTGTACAACCGATCCATTATTTGTTTCAATTGACTTCACTTCTGGTTCGGTGTGAAAAATGTGTACATTTTCCGGCATTTCAAGCTTTGTCCATCTTCCACCCATGTGATCATGATTCCCATGAATGATGAATACGGGTATGCGCCGCTCTGCTAATTTTTCCAATTGTCTTTTCATTCGAGCTTGGGCTTTTATGCTTCGATCCTCGCCATCATAGAGATCGCCGCTAATGATGACAAAGTCCATCTCCCGTTTAACCGCTTCCTCTATGATTCTTTCAAAGGATCGAAACGTACTTTCCTGCAGTCGGTAGAGAAGTTTTTCTGGCAGTTTATTCAAGCCTTTAAACGGGCTATCGAGATGCAAGTCGGCAGTATGTATGAATCGCAATACCTGCATGACATTTCCCTCCTAATACGAATACACGTTCTTATATTCTTCATTATAGACTATTTATCGCAAATTAAAAACACATGCGTTGTTGCTTTCCGTGGAAGGATGCTCGCTTTCCGAGGGGCCTCACAGGATGTGAGGTCGTTCGATGTTGGCACAGGACAAGGAACACTTCGGCAGCGACACATCGCACGAAGAAGAAATGCTTGGCATTTTTCGAGGAAGTGCCGAACTTAATCGAACATCCGCCTTGCATCTCCTCGCTTCGCTGCGGGGTCTCACCTTGCCCGCAGGGCGCAGCCGAGGAGGCTCCCCTCCCCGTGAAGAGCAAGTGCCTGCAGCGATTAGGAACGGACAACTTTTGTAACAAAAAAATGAAAAAAGGGAGTCGATGATACAGCTCTCGATCCCTTTTGTCTTTAATATTCACCTAATTTTTCGTAATCTGGAGTGCTTTTTTGATATCCTTGAAGGAATTGGATTTGCCGTACATCAAGACTCCGCCTCGGTAAACACGCGCTCCGAACCATGCCAGTGCGATAATCGCAGCAATCAATGCCGCAATGCCAAGAAGCGCCTGCCATGTAGGAACATCAAGCATCCCGATCCTCATGAACATGATCATCGGAGTGAAAAATGGGATGAAGGAAGTAACAGTCACGAATTTTGCTTCAGGATTGCCCAACCCATACATGGAAATGAAAAAGCCGATCATGATCAGAAAGGTCATCGGCATGATCATTTGCTGCATGTCTTCAATACGGCTCACCAAAGATCCCAAAAAGGCAGCAAATGTTGAATAAAGCAAATAGCCGAGCAAGAAGAATACAACCGCATACACAATGGTCGAAACGGAAATATTTCCGAACCCGAATACCTCAAAGAAGCCATCATTCATATTTTGATAATTCTGTTTCAGTGAAATATAGCCCACTGTCAGAATCAGCGCCATTTGCGCCAACCCGAGCAAGGCAACGCCGAGAATTTTTCCAAACATATGCTGAATCGGACTTGCACTGGAAATCAAAATTTCCATGACCCTCGAAGATTTCTCTGTCGCCACTTCCATACCGATCATATTAGCATAAAAGATGACTGCAAAATAAATGATGAATAGAAGAATGTAGACCAGCCCCCGTGCCTGATTCAGTTCCTCTTGTGTCTTTGCATTGTTGGAAAGGGCGACCTTATCAAATTGGACCGGATTATTCAGGAGTTGTAGCTGGTCCGGGGCAAGCTTCAATTGACTTGCAGCCTGCATCGCCTTGACGCCTTGCAACCCTGTCTGCAGGTCGCCCATCGTATCCGAATCTGTAATGGTTTTTGCTTTATAGACTGCATCGATGATATTTTTCTCGTCAGTCCTTATTGATAAATATCCATCATACTTCCCTTCCCTGACCTGTTTCTCAATTTGACTCTCTTCATCACTCTTTACTTTTGAAAGAATGATATTTTTATTGATGTTTTTCATTTGAGCTTTATACGAATCAAATACATTTCCCGTTTGGTCCATCACTGCAATTTTCTTTTCATCCTTGCCGTTTGAGAACAAATCGACAATTCGTTCCATATTCGTCATCGCCAGGACGCCCACGATCATGATGACCGTTATGACGATAAAGGACTTTGCTTTCAATTTGGTCAAAAAAGCATGCGATAGAATGATCCAAAACTTATTCATAGGAAGCACCTACCTTTTCGATGAAAATATCGTTCAATGATGGCTCTTCCAGTTCAAACTTTCGGATGAAGCCTTTTCCGATCAATTCGTTCAGCACAGATTCTGAGGTTTTCTCGTCATCGACCTGCAGAACAGCTCCCTCAGCGGTCGGTTTCCATTTTAAAACCCCTTTTATCTCTTTAAGGTGGCTTAAATCAAAGTCTGCATGAACGGAAACGTTCTTCTTCCCAAAGTCACGTTTGATTTCCTTCAATCCTCCATGGACGACCGGCTTCCCCCTATGCATGATGCAGAGGTTCTGGCAAAGTTCTTCCACATGTTCCATTCTGTGGCTGGAAAATACGATGGTCGATCCACTATTCTTAATATCAATGACAGCTTCCTTCAATTGCTCCACATTGACAGGGTCCAACCCGCTGAATGGTTCATCCAGGATCAGCAACTTTGGTTTATGAAGCACCGAAGCGATGAATTGGATCTTTTGCTGGTTCCCTTTCGACAACTCCTCTACTTTCTTATCTGCATTTTCAGGAACTTTGAATCGATCGAGCCAGTGTCCTATTTCTCTCAATGAATCCTGCTTGCTCATTCCTCTCAGTCTTGCAAGATAAACGAGCTGGTCTTTTACTTTCAGCTTTGGATAAAGTCCCCGCTCTTCTGGAAGATATCCAATGAATGGGCTTGTTGAGTAATCGATCGGCTCCCCATTCCACTCTATACTCCCTGAGGTTGCATCAATCAAGCCGAGGATCATCCGGAATGTAGTCGTTTTGCCGGCGCCATTCGCCCCCAGAAAACCGAACATATCTTTTTCCGGAATGGAAAGTGATAGATGATCAACAGCCAAATGGTCCCCGTATCTTTTTGTGACATTATGTATCGTTAGCGTCATCAAAAATCCCTCCTTCGTCACTCTTCTTTATACGGATGAGAACGGAAAATGGTTCACTTTTCCATTGTTTTTTTGCAAAAATTTAAAACTTTTCATTTTCAGAAAATTATGCAAGAATAATAGTAAAACGTTTGCAAATGAAAGGAAGTCTGCCCATGTATAAATTAACCGCATTCAAGCCTGATGGTGAAAAGATTTTGGATGAATCCTTCGAAGCCAAGGACGATCTTGAAGCAAAAGAAATCGGAAAAACGATGCTGGAAGAAAAGAACCTGCTTGAGAGCACTCACCGCTGCACCTCTTCATCCGGAAAGCTGTTATTATTCCATGCTTAATGAGCGGCATCTTAGAAACAATCGTTAAAAAAACTGTCCACTACGCATCTGCGTTGAGGACAGTTTTTTATTATTTTCCTTGGAAAATCGGCGGACGCTTTTCTACGAATGCTTTGATTCCTTCCAAGTGATCTTTTGTTTGACGCATTTCATATTGACTTAGCTTTTCTAGTTCAAGGTAATTCCGCAGCTTGTCCAGTTCCATCTCTGCATAGATCATTTTTGTTTTAATCATCGCTTTTAATGGTTTCCTTCTCCAATTTGAAAGGAGATTTTCTAGATCCACTGCCATTGATTCTTCGACTAACTGATCGACCAGGCCGAGCTGCTGGGCTTCCTCTGCCTTCATGATTTTCCCATCCCAAATAACCCTCTTGGCTTTTGTTGCACCAAGTCTTTTTTCGAGCAAGAAATGTCCTCCGCCATCCGGAATCAATCCGATCCCGATGAAATTCATCGCAATTTTGCTAGTCTTATCAGCAACGATGTGGTCTGTCGCCAAAGCAATGCTCAGTCCGAGACCTGCCGCTGCTCCTTGAATGCAGCTGATGGTCAGCTTCGGCATTGAATAAAGCGTTTCCATTAATTCGTTTATGTGATCCATAATGTCAAAAAATTGCTCATCTTGATTGATATTAAGCATTTCCTTGATATCTCCACCGGACGAAAAAGCAGGTCCATTTCCCCGAAGAACCAAAATGTTGATTTCTTCAGTATTTTTTAGCTCCTTCAAACAACTCCCGAGCTCTTGAATAAGCAGTCCATTTAAAGCATTCAGCTGTTGAGGGCGATTCATGGTTACAAAAGCGACTTCTTCTTTTATTTCCACATGGATGGTTTCATATGATTTTATTAAATTCATGTTTATCCCCTTTCTATCATCTATTAATAGAATAAAGGATATCTAAGAAAGATTAAATATAAATAGTTATAATTTTTCGAAAATAAATACGACATTTTCATCATCCAAATTAAAAACCTGCCGATTCCATTGGATAAAGGCAGGTTCATTTACTAATATTTAGAAAACAACTCATTCAATATGTCGATTTTTTTATTCGTATATTCCTGGAAGCCCTCGTTGTAGGACTTTGGATCTTTCGGATTATTGAAATGCGTAATCTTTCCTGTCTCAGGGTGGATGAACTTGCTTGCCGCCCCGCACCCGATTCCAATGATCGTCTGTACTTCTTCCATGATCATGATGTTATAAATGCTGTCTTGGTTTTCGAGTGCATACCCTACATTCTCAAGGTTTCCAAGAATATTTTTCTGTCTGTACAGATAGTATGGTGTATAATTATGTTCTTTTGTCCATTGTTCCGCCAAGGTCATCATGCGTTCCACTTCCTCGCGCGGCGCCACTTTATACTTATCCTTGTTCAGGGTCATTTCTGACGCACGTTTAAATGACAAAGTGTGTACAGTGAGCGATTCAGGCATTAATTTCTCTGTTTCTTCGAGCGTATGAGTAAACTCAGGAACTTCTTCTCCAGGCAGGCCGATGATCAAGTCCATATTGATGTTGTTCATCCCCATCCCACGTGCCAGATGGAATTTTTCAATCGTTTCCTCCACGGTATGATGGCGCCCGATTGCCTTCAAGGTTTCTTGCGTATACGACTGTGGATTGATGCTGATTCGATCGATATTCCATTTTTTCAGTACATCCAGTTTTTCCGGCGTGATCGTATCCGGTCTCCCTGCTTCCACGGTAATTTCACGGATATTCTCGACGTCTGGGAAGGCTTGATACATCTCATCATAAAGGAGATCCATTTCCTCCGCTGTGATTGAAGTCGGAGTCCCTCCACCATAATAGACCGTGGTGATTTTCACATTATTTTCTTTTAGCCATTTTCCCATCTCGCGCATTTCATAGTGGAGCCCTGCAAGAAAGGAATCGACCCTTCCCTGTTTCCCTTGAATGGCAAAGGCAGGGAAGGTACAATATGCACATTTAGTAGGGCAGAAAGGAATCCCGATATAAATGCTCACTTCATTTCTCACATCATAAAGATCCGGCACGACAGACAATTGCCGGTCAACGATTGTCTGCATCAACTCAATCTTTTCATTTGTGATCAAATAGTTTTCTTTTAGGCTGCGGTGTGCCTCTTCAGTCGCGATCCCATCACGGACTGCCTTATGGAGGAGTTTGGTAGGACGCATCCCGGTCAGGATCCCCCACTTTTGGACGATGCCAGTGTAGTCCTGAAGCACGGTTAGATACACATGTGAAAGGACATTCTTCTCAAGCCTGAACCTTTCTTTTGCAGTCATCTCACCTTCAATGGCCTTTTCATATTCATCACTGAAATTTCTTTGATCTTCTTCTGTATATAATCGAGCGCTTGCCTTCATGAATCCGTCCACTTCATCCAGAGTCAAAGCAATGGTGAGATCCTTTTCTACAAGCGGCCTTAATGAAACAATTGGATCTTCAAAGAATAAATTTGCAATCAGCTGCAGCGGACGATGGAATTTTTCATCCTCAATCCCTTTTATCTCAATGTTCAATTCAATCACCTTTCAATATAAAAGCTTCCTTTAGTGTACTGAATCACCCATGCAAGGTCAATGATTAGAAAAGCGGCACGGGCTTGCTCAGAGGCGAAGAGACTGTGAAAATTGGCGTTCAAATTTTCCTTGGAGCGATTTGTGTGAGATAAAGGTAAAGGAAACACGAAGACCGAAAGCGATTCGATGTTGACTTATCGTAGACACAAAACGTGAAGCCTCACAACCTATAGGCGGCGGTGGGGGACAATGAAAAGCGGGGGCGGCTTGACTTGAAAGCAAAAGTTTAATCAAGAGCAATGCTGAGTTTGTCGAACCGTGTAAAATAATCGATATTTAGGAATCTTCGCAGATAAATTCCTATTTTCGCAGATAAATAAAAAACAGCAGTCGAATTTTATTAAAGAAAACCTAAAAAATAAAGGATATTCATCCCATTCTGCAGAATAGGGATTGGAAAAATAATTAGGAGTGATGAAATGAATGTAAAACCCCACCAAATGCCACGTTCAATCCTCAAATTGGAAGCCCTGATCCGAAACCTTCCTCCAAACTTCCACCGGGCGGGCTTCTCCTTAGAAGTCCCGCCTTGTTCCAGCTGCGATGCGCAACAAAAAAACAGCGGATGCCCGCTGTTTGCTTTATCTTTTAATTACATTCATCCTTTTTAGGAATTCAATGGGATGCTGTTTCCTGAAGTGTTCCTTCACCATATAAGCGACTCCGTTTTCTTCAGCGTCCCTTGTGATCCAGTCAGCCGATCTTTTCACTTCCTTATTGGCGTTGCCCATGGCCACCCCCAGGCCAGCCCACTCTATGAGCGGGATATCATCGATACCCGATCCGATCATCACCACTTCTTCCCTAGGGACACCGAGGCGGTCGCAAACATAAAGGACTCCCTTCAGCTTGGAGGTTCCCACAGGGACGATCTCTAGCTTCATACTGCTGCTTTCTATGCAGTCGACTTCGATATACATACTTTCAATTGCCTTTTTGGCATCATCCAAATCCTTTTGGTTTTGGAATAACACCTCGATCTTTGGAGGTTCGACTGAATGATCTATGAGATATTCACTGACGGACTCTACAAATTCAGTCGTGTGGCTCAATCGTGTAGCCCGCTGCCAAAATCCTTTGGCAACAATATTTTGATCGATGTCCCGTTTATTGGCTACAGCATATTTTTCGTGCAGAAGCCTGATATGGCAATTGAATCTTTCGAGAAATTTCACGAGCTCGAAAGTGATATCTTCATTTATCCTGGACACACGCAGCGGCTTATCTAATTCATTGGCGATATAGGCGCCTTGATGGGCCACAACATAGCTATTCAATTTCAACGCTTTGGCGACCCTTTTGGCTGATGGAAAGCTCCTGGATGTGACGAGCATGACATAGATTCCTTTCGATGTGACATATTCGATGGCTTCTTTTGTCTGCTTACTCATCCGTGCATTGTCATTCAGCAACGTTCCATCTATATTCAACGCAAGTAGTCGATAGATCATGGCTGCTCCCCCTTTGATGTGAATACAATCGCTTTGTATACTTGTATGAAGGAGCTTGGCGATATAGAACCTGCAGAAATACTGATCGACGCAAAAAAGCTGCCCTTCTAAATTTCAACAGCATATGCCATGAAACTGAGGGACAGCTTTTATCATTCTCTTATGTTTAATTTCCCATTGGGCCGTATAATTCTTCAAGCGGCTTCATGATGATTTTGTTCAAATCGGCGATCAACATGCTCATACGCTGCTCGGCTTCCATCAATTTCGCAATTTTTTCGTTTTGCTGAACGAGGGCAGCTGCCTTTTGCGCCTGCTCGACTTCTTCCTGTGTAATTTCTTGGCCGGACATTTGTTTTTGCTGAAGCTTCACCTGAATATCGCGGAAATTCGCAAAAAGCTTGCTTGCAGATTCATCCTTATTTACCGTATCATACAAAGCCAATAAATTTTTATACTCGTCGCTTTCACGCAGTGCATTTTGCAATTCGTAAGATAAATCGTATAAGTTTGTAGCCATTTTAAATAACCTCCTCAAAATTTAGGGGAGTGCATATTTCTTTCGTGAAACACCGCCCGTTTAAAACCATCCTCAACTATAACAAACTATGAAGGATAATGCGAGAATGTTCATGGTTTTCGGGTTATCCGCCTATAAACATAACGATGATCCCCTGAACAAGGCCGATAATGCCGCCAAGGAGAGCACCCAAATAAGTGATCATTTTCAACTCAGACCTCGTGATGCCCAGAACAAGCTCTTCCAATCTTCCAACAGAGAATGTTTCCACTTGTTCCTTGACCATTTCCTCCACCTTTAGCTTTTGAAGCAGCGGTCCAATTCTCAATGAGAGCATGCGGAGTCCGTTTCCGACCAAGGATGGGAGTACTTTTTCAGCAATAAATGGAATGTACGGTTCAATCATGGAACGAACCGGAGTGGTGAATATTTTTTCGATATTTAGTACCTTTAGGGTAAAATCGGAAATCATACGCTCAATGCTTTCATCCTTCTCCTCAGGAAGGATTTTTTCCAAAGGCCATTCCTTCACTTTCCCCCACTCTTTTTGCAAGATGGATGACAGCAGCTCACCGGTTCCAGGATTATTCAAGAATTTAATGACCTCTGGCTGGATTCTATCAATGACAGATTCATTGCCCATGAACATTTTGATCATGTTCCATAACATTCCTCTATCTTTAAAAAAGTCTTCAAGCATGACTTTCAGCCGTTGTTTGCCCTCTGGACTGGAAAAATACTCTTTTCCTTTTTGCAGGATGAATTCTGTGATGGCCGGAATTTTTCCATCTATTTTTTCTTCCAAGGCTTGTCCCATTACATCCGTTAACGAATGATGGCGATGTTCTGATGCCCATGATCGATACTTTTTATGCAGCTGATCGGCAATGAATCCGTTTGTTATAAGGATTGAATCATTGAAACCCATATCATTCAACAGCTTTTCCGTCGTCATTTCAGCGAGTTTTGGGGAATCCAACTCCTTTTGTAGCAAAAGGACAATTTCCTCTTGAAAATGGGAGTCCACTAATTTTTTTTCGATGCTTTCCGGTGTTACAAGGTGATCGACAACCATTTTCCCCAGTTGGACCGCCAGTTCATTTCTTCTCTTCGGGATCAATCCCGGTGTAAAAGGCAGCCGCCATTTTCCTATATATATCGCTTTATATGGGCGAAAAAGCATTTTAATCGCCAGCGAATTCGTAAAGCCTCCTATGATGGCCCCAATCACCATCATGAAAAGCAGGACAAGAAATAGATGCATAAGACACTCAACCTTCCTATCTTTCTAAAAAATCAATTGAACCTTTCATTTCATTATGACATACGATGCAATATCAACTAATGCCTAGTTAAATATTATATCGATAAAGTTTGACATTAGGCAAACGGGGAATGACTATGTCTCACAAAATTTCGTTTCATATAAGCAATACCAATGGTTTATTTACTTCATCACCCCAGCTCCATCTAAATCCACTTGATGGAAAGAAATTGAATATAGATGACAATTCCAGAATCACAATCAAAATAGGGAATAAAACGGCTGCAGCCATCGTTCACTTCAACAGCGATGAGCCAGAAGGCAGTGCTGCCGTTGAACCTGCACTATATCAGTCCTTGCTGCTCCCTATACAGACTTACAAATGGCATGTTTTGTATGATGTTCATGATCAACTGTTGAAACTTGGTCCGTTCATTTCCATTTTAACCGAATTCAAGCATGCTGGACATGACCAACCTTCCTTTGGATCCATTCACTGCTTTGCGGAAGAGCTGCAAACTTTCATTTCAAAAGAAGGCGGACTTCTCTCTATTATGAACCTATCCGATAATATGAATCTTGGCGAAGAAAGCAAAGGTTTTATCTTCTATGATGACGCCTGGATTATGTGGGACCTTCCTGAGCCGGATGTCATTTACAATCGGATCCATTCGCGGAAAACCGAGAGGACCAAAGCCTACCTGGTTTTTTATGAACATTATTTACAATCCGGTTCGACCATCTTTAATCCTCAATTTTTATCCAAATGGGAGGTATACCAGCTTCTTGGAGCGGAGTCCCATATGAATCCGTTCATTCCGGAAACCAACCTCTATTCCGAGTCGACCTTTGACGATTTCTTAGGCAAGTACGGTGCTGTTTATATCAAGCCGGTGCACGGAAGCCTTGGCAGGGGAATTATAGAAGTCACAAAGCACTCAGACGGACTGTTCATTGTTAATCAAACCTATTTCCCCGAGCAGAAAGAGCACACCTTTGAAAGTCTGACGGATGTGAAAAATGCCGTTCATAAATGGATCGGAAAACGAATCTGCATTATTCAGCAGGCATTAAGTCTGCTCGAAAAGGATGGAAGAAAAATTGATTTCCGCCTTCTTACCCATCCAGATGCGGGCCATCATTGGCGTGTCACATCAGCTGTAGCCAGAATATCGGGGGAAAATCAATTTGTCTCCAATCTCGCTCAGGGAGGCGTTCTGGATAAACCAGGGGCCGTATTAAAGGGGTTTTTTTCAACGAGTACTTCCTCCCAAATCCTGAGCTTAATGAAGGAGCTTGCACTTGAAACGGCTGCCTTGATTGCGAAATCTCTGGAAGGAGTGACCGGGGAGCTCGGTTTGGATATAGGTGTCGACCTTGACGGAAAGATATGGTTGATTGAAGCCAACTCAAAACCATCTAAAAAGCAGGAAGGCACCAGTTCAGGCATTAGGCCATCGACTAAGGCCATCTGGAAATTTTCAAAAACACTTTGGCTTGAAAGGAGAGATTCACCATGATTCAACTAGGCATAATCACCCTTACCCCAGACCAGCCATCAAGCTACTTCAATGAGCTTGCAGGCTTAAGTCCGGATTCAGGAGTGAGTGTTTATTTATTCTCCCCGCTGCATATACAGCCCGGATCCGAAAATGTTTCAGGTTATCGCTTCCACCAGGGAACCAACCAATGGATCCATGATTCTTTTTCCATCCCTTCATTTTTATACGACCGCTGTTTATATGGAGAAACAAAAGAATCCAAGGATGCCAAGGCTATCGTATCGTGGCTTAAAGCAAGAGAGGATATCACCTTTTTAGGCTATGGGCTTCCAAACAAATGGAGCTTATATGAGAAACTAATACCGGCCTCCGACATTTCCCCTTATTTGCCAATAACGAGAAAAGTCAGCTCCCCTGAGCAAATCGTGGATGCGGCAATCAAGTATAAGGAAGTCATCATCAAGCCCATCAACGGGGCACATGGGTTTGCCGTGTATTTAATTGAATATGACCAACATATACTCACAATCAAGACGACCAAAAATGGAAAACTCGTTTCCAGAACTGTTTCAGATCCAAAGGATGCCATTCCGTTTTTTGAAAAATTGCTCCTGAAGCATATTTTTATTTTACAGCCTCGACTCAACAACCTTAATGAAAGCGGGCATCCCTTTGATTTGAGGGTCTTTTTGCAAAAAGACGAAAATGGCAAATGGATGGAAAGGGCAAGAGGCATCAGGACAGGGCAAAAGGATGGAATCTTGACGAACCTCAGCGCCGGCGCAGACATCATTTCTTTCGAAGAATGGAAGAATTCCGTTTCCAATTACAACATCCCTTTTATCGATAACGAAATCAACGAAGTGCTGGATAAGCTGCCGCATATTTTAGAAAAACAATTTTATCCATTATTTGAATTAGGCATTGACTTAATTATCGCAAAAGACCATTCCATTTGGATCATCGACATGAACTCCAAGCCTGGGCGCAAGCTGGTCGCGATGACAAATCCTCAGGAATTGGAAACACTTTACAAGGCTCCTCTTTCCTACTGTAAGTTCCTGGCCAACAATAAAGCCGTGAATTTCGAAAAAACAAAGTGAGGTGGCAATGATGGCTAAACAATTAAAAATCGAAACGTTTGATTCACGTGAACATATCATCTATGTTCCCGGTCAAATCACTTCCCCTGATGAGATCAAAAGAGTCGGATTCGGATCGAGTACACAATCAATCGATTGCAAACCACAGCCAAATGGCAGAAATATCATCACGATCAGTTCAGCTCTGGCAAAAGAACTGAACCTGCCGTCCTATATTCAATCCATTCATATTTTCGCCAAGGAAGACTGTCTCCATTTAGGGCCGTTGGTCGGGATATTTTCGTCAGGATTCACGCCATTCCAAATACGTCCCATCGGCGAGAGATCCTTCTTGTTCGCAAAGCTTTTATCATCACATGCTTCTTCCGGCGTTGTTCCTTTCTTATTCGGTGAACAGCATATTGACTGGGGTCAAGGAGTCATAGAAGGATTTTTCTTCACCAATAAAGGCTGGGAGTCATTGAAAGTGCCATTCCCGAATGTCGTTTACGACCGCCTTCCAAATCGCAGAAGCGAAAAATTGAAGGCGTCACAGGCAGTGAAGGAAAGGTTTGAAAAAGATTATTTAATTCCATGGTATAATCCAGGCTTCTTTAACAAATTAGAAGTGTTTGAAAAGCTATACAATGTGGGCGAGGCAGAGCCTTTCCTGCCTGAAACCTCCCCATTTCAATCCTTCCACCAAATCGAGAAGATGCTGGCGGACTACGGGCATGTATTCATCAAGCCGCAAAACGGGAGCTTGGGGCTAGGCGTTCATCAACTGATTTATGATAAGAAAAATCATGCCTATTATTGTCGTTATCGTGATGGCGAGAATCGACTGCAGAAGTTTTCGACGCTTGAAGCACTTATGAAAAAAGTTTTTGCGAACCGCTCACTTGAAAGAATGCTTGTCCAACAAGGGATCTATTTAATCCGTCATGAACAGCGTCCCATCGATTTTCGGGTGCACGTCAACAAGGATGAGCATGGGGAATGGAAACTCAGCGCCATTGCTGCAAAAATAGCCGGGACTGGGAGTCCTACAACCCATATCAATAATGGTGGAACCGTCAAAACATTGGAAGAGATTTTTCCTGATAAAACAGCTCAACAGAAGTACAAGGATAAACTAGAGCAAGCTGCCCTTCTGCTTGCCCAGGCGCTTGAAAAGCAAGTCGGCGGTATTATAGCAGAAATCGGTTTTGACTTCGGCTTAGACCGCCAAGATCGAGTCTGGCTGTTCGAAGCAAATTCGAAACCTGGCCGATCGATCTTTTCCCATCCTCTCCTCAAGGAGTTTGATATGCTGACACGTAAGCTTGCGCTATCCTATGCTGTATTTCTGACTGAACAAACCATTGATAAACCTGAGGAATTATTTAGATGAACATTTATTACAGTGAAAAAGAACATATTTTTTTCCATAATGACGAGGATACCTTCGTTTGGGGAGCAAAGGATGATTTGCTCCCGCAGATGAATGAAACGAGCAGCAAACGATTTTTTTTGAATGTGGCCGATAAAAAGGTGGGGCCATTGATTGGGATATTAACGAGCAAAAATAAAAAAGGGGTGCTGACCGGCAACAGCTTACTATTCCAAAAAATCCAAGCAAAGCTTCAAAAATCAGGAGGTCTCTCCTTTATCTTCACATTGGAAGATACTTATAAGGATCGAATTGAAGGGTATTTCTATGATGAACCTTCCTCCCGATGGTATAGAGGATTGTTTCCGCTTCCACAAGTGGTTTACAACCGCATCCCGTTTCGCTGGGCAGAAAATCGCGATGAGTTCAACCGATTCAAAATGTTCTTGGCTGAACAGAACATCCCCTTTTTCAATCCTGGTTTCATCCATAAATTTTCATTATATGAAGTATTAAAGAAACATCCATCCATCGCCCTCCACCTACCTGAAACGTCCCCTTCTACGAAAGGCCGGCTGGAGGAGATGCTTTCCAGGCACAAATCCATTTATGTAAAACCGGTCAAACTTTCTCAGGGAAAAGGAATTTCAAGGATTTCCTTAGAAAAGGGAGGGGATGCGATTTCTTATGAAACAATGGAAGGGACGAAGAGGTATGCAACACTCGAGGATTTCTGGACCTCTGAAAGCCCAAAGTGGAAAAACGATGATATTCTTCTCCAGCAAGAGATCACCACAAAGACAATCGATGGAAAAAAATATGATTTGAGGGGTCTTGTCCATTACAGTTCTTTTGGCTATTCCTTAACCGGCATAGGCATAAGGGTGGCAGGTTCCAATAAACTGACCACTCACCTGAAGCGCGGCGGAAGTCTTTTTCCTTATGAGAAGCTAAAGGATGATGCGATCGAGGATAAACTATCGGAGCTGATGAAACGCTGCGGAGAAGCATTGACGGACCACTACGGTTTTTTCGGCGAATTTTCTTTCGATGTCGGCATTGACCAAGAAGGCCACATTTGGATCTTTGAAATCAACTCCAAGCCAATGAGTTTTGACGAACCGCTGATCGAACAAGCGAAAATAGAAAACTTGATCGACCTTTTCTTATTGATCAGCTGACTCAGAAAAAAACTGGTTCGAATTGTTTTCGAACCAGTTTTATATAGGTCAGTTATTTCAAAGAATTGTAAATCGTTGAAAACCTTGTTGCATGCTCCATTTCATCGGTCATTGCGACAAACAAAGGTTGATATGCTTGCTGATTGGGAATCTCAAACAACATATCACGATAGAATGCCGCAGCTTCGAGTTCATCCTTAAGCGCCATCAGTACCCCTTCTTTAAATGAAGTGAACTGTACTTCCTCCTCTTTATTTTCAAAATAATCACCAGTAAGCAATTTATGCAGATACTGAAACATTTCAAAATGCTTTTTCTCATCCTGCATCGGCTCATCGATAAATTCAATATATAATGGATTATTTGTTTTCGTTTTTAACTCTTTATAAAAATGATAAGCCTTCCATTCATTATTGATTGCCGTCTCTAATTTTTCCAAGAAAGTCATACACGCATCCCCTTTTTATATTGTCGCTATACCCTATGACCGGCCCATGTAATTTATACCTTTTTCCGATCGTCCGTCTGGTCAAGCCGCATAAATCCATTTAGAATATAGGAAAGGGGATGATGTAAATCATGATTCAACACTTTCAATATCAATCCATGTATAAAAACAAACAGCTTCCGGGATGGACCTTTTCATTTTATTACAAGCAGATCCGTTACGAAGGCATCTATCATCAAAACGGCTCCATTGAGTGGACAACCTCCGCTCCACCGCAGGATAGCATAGAAGCCATCAGCTCACAGATCCATGATTTGATGCTCTATCATGTGTATGACAGGCAATAGTAGATCTACTAAGATGTGATTAGGCGGAGCAAAAAGTACCGGCAGCTGCTTGGAAAACAACTTTTGCATAACTTAAGATGAAAAGCATAAGAAATAGGCAGCAACTATTTACATAAAAGCTGTATGGGATCTCCTTCTTTTTGAAATAAATAAACTAAAGGAGGAAGATCCAATGGCAACTCAAGATAAAGACCAATATGAATTC
The DNA here is from genome assembly GCF_003668575.1 of Falsibacillus albus. Lineage (NCBI taxonomy): Bacteria > Bacillati > Bacillota > Bacilli > Caryophanales > Bacillaceae > Falsibacillus > Falsibacillus albus. The sequence goes on from NZ_RCVZ01000002.1 coordinate 274,181, forward strand.
CTGGAAGATACGCATTATGAAGGAAAAAACAAAGCCTATTTTGATATCGACCGAATGGTGAACGAAGGTATGTCCGGAGGTTCCGTCCACATGAGGGCAAACTCCACCAATATTGATGAAGCATTGGACATCACCGACGAAACACCGCCCAATACGACACAAGGATGAAAAAGGAAGCCGTTTTGGCTTCTTTTTTTGGGTCGAAATGATCAAAATATGCTTTTAGAGCCGGATATTTCATTTTTTGTGGATTCATACAACACAATTGGGACGGATATCTTCGAAAGTTGCGCATTTATCTGCGAAAACGGCTCATATATCTTCGAAAACTCGGATATATCGATTATTCTACTTTTTTCGACAAAATCAAGAACCAAAAAAATCGACTTCCCTTTGGAAAGTCGATTACACTCAAGCCGAATCCGCTTTTCTATTCAACGGCTTTTGACTAGCATTTTTACGGCTTCTTGGATGGCTTCTTCTGTATTGAGCCCTTCAGCATTGGCTTCCTTTATACAGGCTTCCAGATTTTTGGCGACAATCAGGCCGATTGAACGATCGACCGCTGATCGAACAGCAGATAGCTGGGTTACGACATCCTTGCAATGTTTTTCTTCTTCCATCATTTTTAAAACGCCTCGTACTTGACCCTCAAGTCGACGAAGTCGGTTTTTCATTTCCTGTGAATAGTCCATTTGATCCACCTCTATTGATTTCTACTCCTTAGTGTATAGAATATGGCCTTAAAATTCAATTGACAGCTTTTGATATAACAGCCTTTTCCCATGTATAATGTGGGTAACCAAAAGAAAAAGAGGGTACGATATGCTTGAGAATTTATTAAAGCAGTTTCCGAATGCGGTATTACAATCATTGCCGCCGGTAGATTTTGATACATATCACTGGTTTTTCGATCCGGCCAATGAACGATTTGCAGGAGTATCGAAGACAGAAATCAATGAAGATCAGCTGACATTGCTTCAGATTCTTTTCCCTTTCCAAAAAGAAGAGGTATTTAGAACGATATCCGGCCAGGCAGACGCTTGGCATCAATTTTTATTTCAGAAACAACAGGAGCTCCCAGCACACACTAAAAACAAAGTACGAATCATCCAATTTGCCATATTCTCCGAATCACCTGATTTATTAGACTTTGAAGCCCTAAAAGAAGCGCTGCAAAGCATATTTTCGCATAATGTGACAATTGGGATGATGTCAGCAAATGACGGGTTTATCGTCGAGGAGAAATTAGATGCTCCATTGGCCGAAGAAGAGCTTTTATCTGCCATGGATGCATTTGAAAGCGATTTTTATATTAAATCTATGTTTTATCTGGGCAGGTTTGCTGATTTGGATGAAGACTTTACAGAACATTTCGCAGCAGAGCAACGTTTATTTCATTTTGCACGATCTTCCTTTCAAGGAGAAAAATTATTTTCTTTTGAAAAAGTATTTCCGGTGCTTTTGGTCAAAGAACTAAATAAAGCCCCCCATCTTGAACAATTGAATTTCATCACTGAAATTTTTGCTGAAGATCATGAGCTTATGACAACGATCAAAACATATATAGAAAATCAAAATAATACAAGTTTGACGGCAAAACAGCTGTATATGCACCGGAATAGCCTTCAATATCGAATAGATAAATTTTCAGATTTGGCAGGAATTGACCTAAAAACATTCACGGGCACGCTGACTGTATATCTTGCCTGTCTCCAATTTGAATACTTAAACCTATAAGAAATCCATTCAAAGACAAGGTGCCTAAAACATGCGCAGCTTTTTTGTGCATGTTGACCATAGTTTATTGAAAGAGCTTTCATTACACTAGAGATACGACCTGAAAACGGTTGCATCAAAGTGAGGGAGGCTTTTTTCATGGCTCAATTAAACTTAGATAGCATTTATAAGGTGTATGACAATAAAGTGACAGCAGTAAAAGACTTCAATCTACATATCAAGGACAAAGAATTCATCGTATTTGTCGGTCCTTCCGGATGTGGTAAGTCAACAACGCTTCGTATGATCGCCGGACTTGAAGAGATATCAAAAGGCGACTTTTTCATTGATGAAAAACGCGTGAATGATGTAGCTCCAAAAGACCGTGATATCGCAATGGTGTTCCAAAACTATGCGTTATATCCACACATGAGTGTATATGACAACATGGCGTTTGGACTTAAACTTCGTAAAGTGGCAAAGGATGAAATTGACCGACGCGTGAAAGATGCTGCGCGCATTCTTGGATTGGAAGCTTACTTGGACCGCAAACCGAAGGCTCTATCCGGTGGTCAGCGCCAACGTGTGGCATTGGGTCGTGCAATCGTCCGTGATGCAAAAGTCTTCTTAATGGATGAACCTTTATCCAACCTTGATGCGAAGCTTCGCGTACAAATGCGTGCGGAAATTGCCAAGCTGCACCAACGTTTGCAAACGACTACAATTTACGTAACACATGACCAAACCGAAGCAATGACAATGGCGACAAGAATCGTCGTCATGAAGGATGGTGTCATCCAGCAGGTTGGAACGCCAAAAGAAGTATACGACAACCCTGAAAACGTCTTTGTCGGCGGTTTCATCGGCTCTCCTGCCATGAACTTCTTTACAGGCCATTTGGATGGAAATGACTTTGTTATCGGAGATATTAAAATTGCTGTACCGGAAGGAAAATTGAAAATCCTTCGCGATCAAGGATTTGTCGGCAAAGATGTCATCTTGGGTGTCAGACCGGAAGATATCCATGACGAACCTGTTTTCATTGAATCTTCTAAAGGGACTGCAATTTCTGCAAAAATCGAAGTGGCTGAACTTACCGGTGCTGAAATGATGCTTTATACACAAGTCGGCGGTCAAGAATTCATCTCCAGGGTCGATTCCCGTTCAGATATCAAACCTGGACAAACAATTGATTTGGCGCTTGATTTAAACAAAGCACACTTCTTCGATCCAGCGACTGAATCAAGAATCAGAGCATAAATTTCATTGAACCCGTTTCACAAAGGATGACTTTCTTAGTCGTCCTTTTTTATTTATTGATAAGTGATATTTTCATTTTTTTCACTGCCGCATTCCTTGCATCTAAACAGATGGAGACATACTGGCTTTTTTGAGCTTACATCATCTCCATCTGCCAATTTTATCAGGTCCGTATCCATATAGGCACTGTAATCGTCATAGTAATCGTATGCTTTGCCTTGATCCTCCATCACGCCAGAGCATTCGCTGCATTGAAATGAGTAATCAATAAAATCATTGCATAAAGGACATATATTCATGCTTGCTCCCATCCAGTCTCATTTGAAATGGCTATTTCCTTATAAATTGTTGTTATCAAACGGTTTTTAATTGATTTCCGCTGCCGGATGCTCGCTTTCCGAGGAGCCTCACACGAAGTGAGGTCGTTCGATGTTGGCACAGGACAAGGAAAGCTTAGACAGCGACACATCGCACGAAGAAAAATGCTTGGCATTTTTCGAGGATGTGCCGAACTTAATCGAACACCAGACTTCCCTTTCCTCGCTCCGCTGCCGGGTCTCACCTGGCCCGCTGATCCCTCCGGAATCTCGCACCTTGCGCTATAATCAACAACATATGATTAATTATTTTTCGCATAATTAATATCGACAAGCTCTCGAAAAAAGAGCTTTTAAATTCGGTACTTTCAGTTTTTGAATAATATTAGGATGCTTGAAACAGAATGAAATATGTGTTCGATTTCCCTTAAGTAAATCCCATTAATTCCCTCTTAAACTTTCGAATATTATCAAATCGAAAACTCCATAATACTGATTAACAGCAACAAAAAGGCTTCAACTCCGATGAGTTAGACCAAACAGTTGGAACACAAACAATTGTGTACTGGTGCGATTCCAGCTAACTCAACCATTCTAAAATACTCAACTAGGAGATGACAAAACATGCAACAAAACCAACAACGTCCTAACTCTTCAAACCAATTGGTAGCACCAGGATCTCAACAAGCTATCGACCAAATGAAGTATGAAATCGCTTCTGAATTTGGCGTACAGCTTGGACCTGATGCAACTGCACGCGCTAACGGTTCTGTAGGTGGAGAAATCACAAAACGTTTAGTGCAAATGGCTGAGCAGCAACTTGGCGGATACCAAAAATAATTTATACAATGGCAAAAGCCTCTGAGTACGCTCAGAGGCTTCATTTTTGTCTATTTTTACAGGTTCACCATTTTTGCCGGATCGATCCATTCTTCATATTCCTCTTCCGATACGAGGCCTGATTCAATCGCAGCTTCTTTCAATGTGATGCCTTTATTGAAAGCGAGCTTGGCGATGCTTGCCGCTTTCTCATAGCCAATATGCGGGTTCAAGGCCGTCACGAGCATTAGTGATCGTTCGACGTATTGTGAAATGATCTCTTCGTTCGCTTCAATCCCCTTCGCACATTTTTCATCGAACGATTTCATCCCGTCCGCTAGAAGTCGGACGCTTTGAAGGAAATTATAAATGATGACAGGCTTGAAAACATTCAATTCAAAATTCCCTTGGCTCGCTGCAAATCCGATTGCTGCGTCGTTTCCGAATACCTGGACAGCTACCATTGTCAAAGCTTCACTTTGTGTGGGATTTACTTTTCCAGGCATAATGGAGCTTCCTGGTTCGTTGGCCGGAATTGTGAGTTCACCCAGCCCGCTTCTAGGACCACTTGCCAGCCATCGGACATCATTGGCTATTTTCATTACATCTGCTGCCAGTGCCTTCAATGAACCGTGAACATGGACGATTTCATCATGACTTGTCAGTGCATGGAATTTATTTTCCGATGATGAAAAATCATAGGATGTTTGGGACTTCAAAACATCCGCCACTTTCCCTCCGAAAGAAGGGTCTGCATTAATCCCCGTTCCGACAGCCGTCCCTCCGATTGCAAGATTAAGCAATTGTTCCATAGATGCTCGAATCATCTCTTCACTCTTTTCAAGCATGTATCTCCAGCCGCTTATTTCTTGACCTAATGTAACCGGAGTCGCATCCTGCAAGTGGGTGCGGCCGATTTTGATAATCTTCATGAATTCTTTTTCTTTCGCGGAAAGTGTATGCTTCAATTGTTCGATTGATGGCAGAAGGGTCTCTTTCAACTCATGATATGCGGCTATGTGCATGGCGGTCGGAAAAGTGTCATTCGAGCTCTGCGACATGTTGACATCATCATTCGGATGAATCCTCTCTTCCGATCCGTTGCGTTCCAAAATGTCGTTCGCACGGTATGCAACCACTTCGTTGACGTTCATATTGGATTGCGTCCCGCTTCCTGTTTGCCATACCACGAGAGGGAATTGGTCATCAAGGTTGCCGGCAAGTATTTCGTCGCATGCCGAAACGATGGCATTCATTTTATCGGCAGATAGCTTCCCTAAATCATGATTCACCTGAGCAGCGGCTTTTTTTAGGTGCGCAAATGCATAAGTCACTTCTATCGGCATTTTTTCTGTACCGATTTTAAAATTTTCCTTGCTTCTCTGAGTCTGTGCGCCCCAAAGCTTTTCAGCAGGAACTTTAATCTCCCCGATCGTGTCTTTTTCAATACGAAAATCCATTTATCCAGCCTCCTTTACTATCACTTACATTGTTTCCCTCAAACTCTGGCTTCTAAAATCTATTCTCGCATATTTTTTGATTTTTTTGTTCCTTCTTTATCCATATTATCTATTAAACACCGCGGTTGATTTCCGTTCGAGCCCTCGCTTTTCGCAGATCTTACAGGAAGTAAGGTCGTTCGATTTTGGCGCAGGACAAGGAAAACTTCGGACCGACACTTCGTACGAAAAAAACGCCTGGCATTTTTCGAGGAAGTGCCGTACTTAATCCGAATCCTCCTATCCCAACGCCGCTTCGAGACTATGATGTGCACTCCATCAACTGCTGGAAACAGGCAAAAACAACGATATGTTTTGAACATGGCTTTCTATACGAAAAATCCTCCTTCTGAGCTGAAGGAGGATTTAATAAAGGTTGATTTCCGTGGAAGGATGCTTACTTTGTATTTTTGTTGAAAGTCTGTATCCTTTTAAAGGAGGCTAGTCCAATGATTCAATTTCTTGAAATGCGGGAGGTGACCATTTCCCGATTTTATTTCCATTGACGCTGTATATTGTGCCGGATGGAAGATTCAATCGATTTTCCCATATTTTGAATACAAATTCAGCGACTTGTTCGGGCGTGCCGATTTCCCAATAAGGATCTAGTGGTTCTCCTTTTTCAATCGCTTGATTTCGGGCACGCTCGACAAACGGTCTTGTCATATCTGTCAAAGCGGCTGGCGCCACTGCAAAGACCGGAACGTGCCATTTCTCCAGTTCCTTTGCAAGTGTCCATGTCATTCCAAGTATGCCTGCTTTGGCAGCGCTGTAATTGAGTTGTCCGATATTTCCTTCCAGTCCCGCTGTGGAGGTCATATTTATGATACACCCTTTCCCTCCGATGCTTTTCTGATGAAGGATAAACGGCTGGGCTGCGGAAAAAGTTCCTGTCAAATGGGTATGGATCACTTCGTTCCAATCGTCAATGGATAAGCGATGCGCCATTCTATCCCTTGTTGTCCCTGCATTGTTGATTAAGATGGAGGCATTTTCATAGTGATCGATGGCAGTATTCATTAGCTTTTTCCCCGTATCAATATCCTGCACGCTTCCGACAACCCCTTGAGCTGATCCGCCGTGTCTTCTGATTTCTTCCACTGCATGGCATACATTTTCCTCACTAGTTCCATTGATGACAACCCCCATGCCCTTTGAAGCAAATCGTTGAGCAAGGGCGAAACCGATTCCTCGCGATGATCCCGTTATGATCGCTGCAGACTTCTTCATGTCCTCATCCTTTCAAACATGGCTGCCAATCCCATTCCTCCACCGATGCCTAATGTGGCGAGTCCAGTAGAACCGTGTCCATTTTTCATTTCATGCAATAACCTTGTGACGAGGATGGCGCCTGATGCACCGTATGGATGTCCCAATGCAATGGCACCTCCCCCGATATTCACCTTATTCTCGTCAATCTGCAGTTCCTGGATCGAAGCAAGGACTTGTGATGCAAATGCCTCATTGAACTCGATCAAGTCGATTTGATCGATAGGCATTTTGACTTTTGACAAAAGACGCTGAACTGCAGGGACAGGGCCAATTCCCAGGATGTTGGGATCGACGCCGCTGACAGTACTATCAACAAATTGCATGACACCACGAATGCCCAATGATTCAGCTTTCTTTTCAGACATGACCAATACCAGTGCAGCACCATCATTGATCGGGCAGGAATTCCCTGCCGTGACACTGCCATCTGCAACAAAAACGGGGGCAAGCTGTCCAAGCTTGTCCAAGCTCGTATCACGTCGCGGGCATTCGTCCATCTCTATCCCCTTCAAGGGAACGATTTCTTCTTCGAACCTGCCTGCGTCTTGTGCTTTCAATGCTTTTTGATGGCTATTGAAAGCAAATCGATCTTGCTCGCCTCTAGAAATTTGATATTTTTCAGCTACATTTTCAGCCGCAACCCCCATGTCGGGGTCACCAATAAAATCAGGAGAAAATCGAGCCCGTGTAAAGAGAGTCGGAGCAGCGTATGGACTTTTTGCCTTCTTCATCTTCCATGGAGCCAAGCTGACACTTTCGACACCGCCTGCCAAATAAATTTCCCCTGCCCCTGCTTGGACAAGCCGGCATGCCGAAATGACTGCCTCAAGGCCAGAGCCGCATTGACGGTCGATTGTCATGCCGGGTATGTCCACAGGCAGACCGGCAGTCAATGAGGAAAGCCTTGCAAGGTTGCCGCCGGGGCCGACTGTATTCCCTAGAATGACATCATCTATTTCATCCATGGGAAGGTTGGTTTCTTTGACTATCGCTTGAATCAACGGGGCTGCTAAATCCTGTGGTTCAAATTCCTTCAGGATGCCTCCGACTTTCCCGATCGGCGTTCTCTTGCCTGCCACAATTACCGCTCTATTCATTTCATCTTCACCTCTGTCCATTTTTTCATTGCGGATCGATCAACCTTTCCACTTTTGGTCATTGGAAATGCATCAATATTCAAATAGTTCTTCGGACATTTGTATGAAGATAAATAGAGCAGGCACCGTCGTTTCATCTCCTCCGGTAAAAGCTTTTCCTCTTCATTTTCCCACTGGATCACGGCCACACCCATTTCACCCCAATAGGCATCCTGAACTCCAACAACAACCGCCTCTTTAATGCCAACGATTCCTTTCAATACTCCCTCTACTTCCTCGGGAAAAATTTTCAAGCCACCGCTTTTGATCATATTGTTTTCCCTGCCGACAACCGTGAGTGCCCCATTATTATCCAAAAAGCCTAGATCGCCGACGGTCGCCCCCATTGGTGTCAATACTTTCTTTGTTTCCTGCACATTATTTACATAGCCGCTAAATAGCATGGGACTTGAAATGTAAATTCTTCCGATTTCTTCAGAGCCGCATGATACCCCATGTTCATTGATCACCGATATTTGGACATCTGAAAATAATTTTTGGCCCCCATCACTTTCTCCCATACCAAAACGATTGTATGAAACAAAGCTCAGCTCAGAAGCTCCATAGTATTCATATAATTCTGCTTCGGGAAAAAGCCTCATCACCCTAAGCTTTGAATCCTCTTGCCATTGTGCTCCCGATACTAAAATCTTTTTTACGCCAACGAGTTTCTGTCCCGGATTTGCCTCTACGCTCAACAAGGCTTCCAGCATCGTCGGCACCGCGCTTATTACATCGATGGAGTTATTTTTCAATAGGTTGAAAACCGTCTCTGGAAGAAAGGCTGATTCCAGATAAAAAGTCCCTCCGCAATGAAGGCAATGAGCTGCTGCAAACAATGATAAGGAATGGACCAGTGGACCAGGTGCGATCACCGCTTCTTCTCGGCCATAGCCAAATGCTTCCTCACAGGCTTCAAAACTTTTCACCCACGATCGGTGCGACCGGATGAAGCCTTTTGGCAAACCGGTTGTCCCGGAAGTGAATCCTAGATAAAAGGAGTCGTGTTCATTTGCAAAAGTCTGTGCAACAGCTTCTGGAGACTGTTGATAAATCGCGGAAAGGTTTATGACAGAAGAAACAGGAAAAAGATGAAGCAAATCACTCGCTTCATCTTCTAATATGATCAAATCCGGTTCGGCAATCCCGATTGCATGCTTTAATTCATTTTGCGTCCATTTGGAATCCAGCGGCACCGCTGTCCATCCCATTGATGCAACCCCAAAAAACACTTCCAAAAAAGCTGCAGAATTTTTCAAGCGGAACGCAATCTTCCGTTTTTCTTGACTGCCATTGAAATGGGAATACAATCGGTTTCGGACTTGTTCGACATTCTCATTGAAATTTTTATAGGTTATGATTTTATGGTTTTGTATGATGGCTGGTTTATTCGGATATAAAGCCGAAATAGTTTTCAGGTTCTCTCCGATATACATGGGTAAAATCTTCTCCTTAAGCTGTTTGGTTTCGTTTTCTGCTTTCTCTATATTTTACCACAGGTGCAGAACTTCTTACTTGAAGTGCAACGACCCCAGCTACGACAGCTTTTACGACATCCCCAGGAATGTAGGCCAGCGCAGAGAATGCAGCTTGATTAAACGTCATGTCTGAAACAAATGCCAGATATGAAATACCAATCAGATAGACGATGATAATTCCACCGATGATATTAAAGAGAATCATATTCCATAACTTCAACTTTGATTGGAATCGATCTGCAAGCAGCCCCGTCACAAATGCAGCAATCGGCCAGCTCAAGATATACCCTCCGCTTGGCCCTAGCAGCACAGCAAGTGATCCGCGTCCTCCGGATAAAACAGGAGCACCGACTGCCACCAATAGAACGAATAACAGCATGCTGGCACCGCCGAGTCTAGCCCCCAAAACTGCTCCGGCAAGCATAACACCTAATGTCTGTGCCGTTATCGGTACAGGCGTGAATGGCAATGGTATAGCAGGAATCAATCCTAAAGCTGCAACGATCGCAGCAAATAAAGCTGTTAAAATCATACTTTGTAATTTCATTTCTCCCTTTCCCTCCTAAAGAAAATCTATAAAAAATATATAATCAAAAACTCCTAGTGTCAACTATGATATTTTTATTGTTAACAAAAAAAGAGATAAAAAAGCGAAAAAGGGGTCTGACCCCACATGCGTTAAAGCATTAACGCAGTGAGGGTCAGACCCCGAATAAACTTACTGTATCATTTGCAGGAAGCGCTTTGTCCTCTCTTCTTTCGGCTGTTCGAAGATTTGTGAGGGGGTGCCCCGTTCGACAATGACGCCCCCGTCCATGAAGACAACTTCGTCTGCTGCTTCTTTCGCAAAGCGCATTTCATGAGTCACGACCACCATGGTCATGCCTTCATTCGCCAAATCCTTCATGACTTTCAGAACTTCGCCGACAAGCTCTGGATCCAAGGCAGAGGTGGGCTCATCAAATAGCATGACTTCAGGCTCGATGGCCAGCGCCCTTGCGATTCCGACCCGCTGCTGCTGGCCACCGGAGAGCTGGTGAGGGTAAAAATCGACCTTATCGCCAAGGCCAACCTTTTCCAAAAGCAGCTTCGCCCGTTCAGCAACCTTTGCTTTCGACTCGCCTTTAACGATTACCGGGCCTTCCATCACGTTCTCAAGTGCTGTTTTATGTGGAAACAAGTTATAGTTTTGAAAAACCATCCCGGATTGTCTCCGATATTTCAGTAGATTTTGCTTCCCAACTTTTTTATTAAAATCAATTTGGACATCGCCCAATGAAATCTGTCCTTGATCTGGGATTTCAAGTGCATTCAAGCACCTCAAAAATGTAGTTTTCCCGGATCCTGACGGGCCGATCAAGACGACAACTTCCCCCTGATTGACATTCAAATCAATGCCCTTGAGGACTTCCAATCGATCAAACTGTTTATGCAATCCTTTTATATCAATCATGTAAATCCTCCTTCCTATTTTGCCACATACCGTTCAAGTCGAGCTTCGATGCGGCCTTGGATAACCGAAAGAATAAAACACATCACCCAATACAACAGGGCCGCCTCTGTATAAAGAAGAAGGAATTCGTAATTGGTCGCCGCAATCTCCTGTGCTCTCCTGAAAAGCTCAGTGACTAAAATCAGGGAGGCCAAAGAGGTATCTTTAATTAAACTGATGAACGTATTGGACAAAGGAGGTATGGATACCCTGGCAGCCTGGGGCAAAATGATCCTTTTTAATGTCTGGTTGTTGGTCATTCCGATGGAATAACCCGCTTCCCATTGTCCTTTTGGGATGGAAAGGATCGCAGCACGGACGATTTCAGATGCGTAGGCCCCTACATTCAAAGAAAACCCAATGACAGCAGATGGGAATGGATCGAACTTCAGCCACTCAATATCAAGGGACGGCAATCCGTAAAAAATAATAAATAGCTGCACCAGCAAAGGTGTTCCACGGATGGCTGAAACATAAAACCTTGCAGCCCCACGTAAAAAGCCGATCTTGGAAAGCCTCCCCAATGCAGTGAGTATGGCAAGGATCATTCCGAATATGAACGATAAGATGGTTAAAGGTATCGTATAATGCAAAGCTCCCTGAAGCATAGGAGCAAGGGAGCTTTGCGCAATGTTGAGCAGATCCTGTATACGGCCTGCTGGAATGATGCTACTTAGATACATCTTCACCGAACCACTTCTTCGAAATCTTCAAGTAAGTTCCATCTTCTTTCATATCTTTCAACGCTTTATTCACTTCTTTAACCAGCTTATCGTTTCCTTTGCGGAACATAAAGGCACTTGAAGCAGCATCTTTAGCCGTCGCTGCAATCTTAATGTTTGCATTCTTTTTATTGTTCAAATAATCAAGGATGGAAAGTTTGTCGTTGACAGTCACATCCGCGCGACCTTGCTCGATCAGCTTGATCGATTGGCTCAAGCCTTCCACTCCCATAATCTTTGCACCATTCTTTTCTGCGATATCTCTATAATTGCTTGTCAACGATTGAGCTGCAGTCAATCCTTTCATATCATCAAAGGATTTTACTTTATCATTGTCTTTTGCTGTCACCAGTACGGCAGCAGACTTAATGTAAGGATCTGAGAAATCATATTTCTTTTGGCGGTCAGGTCTAATTCCAACCTCATTGGCAATCATATCGAAACGCTTAGAGTTCAATCCCCCGAACATGGAATCCCATTGAGTTTCCTTGAATTCTGCTTTCACACCAAGGCGCTTTGCCACTTCACGTGCCAATTCAACATCGAATCCAGTGAGCTTGCCTGATTTATCATGGAATGTGAAGGGAGCATATGTACCTTCTGTCCCAATCGTCAACACTCCATCTTTCTTAATTTTGTCATATAAACTTCCGTTCTTTGCGGATTGATCTTTGCTTCCGCAGCCAGCAAGCATGAAAATGGCACTCAAAGCGAGAACCAAGAATAATTTCAAACCTTTCATTTTAAAACCCCCATTAATCTTATCGGAATTATTAAGTACGAATGAAATCATAATGTCTTTAATTCAAAATGTCAATCATAAAGATTTGCTATTAGAATCTCCAATCGGGTATATTCTATTACAACAATCAGAAGAGGCTGTATAATGGGGGAAAAGAGAGATTTAGAGGTGAAAAAGATTGAAACTCAGCATATTTGGAGCAACCGGAAGAGTCGGCAATGTCATCCTGGAAAATGCTTTAGCCGATCACCATCATGTAAAGGCATTGGCACGAAACCCTGCATCACTTGATGCATCTGAACAAAATCTCGTCGTATACAAAGGAAACGCACTTACTAAAGAAGATGTCTTCAATGCAATTGAAGATGCGAATGCAGTCATCAGCGCAATGGGCACTGATGGGGGGACAACACTCTCCGGCTCGATTCCCTTGATCATTGCAGCAATGAAATCCTTTAAGGTAGAACGAATCATTACCATTGGAACCGCAGGAATCCTTCAAGCAAGATCCGAACCAGGCAAATACCGATTTCAATCAAAGGAATCGAGGCGTAAACTGACCAGGGCGGCCGAGGAACATTTAATGGCATACGAAATGTTGAGGGAATCAGGGCTGAAGTGGACCATTGTCTGCCCCACCTACCTTCCCGATGGCGAGCGGACTGGCAATTACCGAGTCGAAAAAGATTTTTTGCCTGAAAACGGACGCAGCATCTCGATTTATGATACGGCAGACTTTGCTTACAGCTTGCTTACCGACAGGACATTTCTGAATACAAGAGTCGGCATTGCTTATTAAAGGTTTTTGCGAGGCGATTGTAAAGAAAAAAGAAGCGAAAGCGAGCATCCTGCAGCGGAAATCAACCTAGCACAAACTTTTAATGAATAGCAAAAAAAGCGAATTTAAAAAAAGGACTGCCCATCTTATCGATTGGTCAGTCCTTTTGCATTGCCTTTTTCCAATGAACGCTAAATCGTACGCCGCCGCTGATATTTTCTCCTGAGAATTCGACTTCATGCCGATCTGCAATCTTTTTCATAATGTACATCCCGAGGCCGAAATGGCCGTCGCTTCCTTTTACAAATGGCTGATACAGCTCTTGGAGAACCTTTTCTTCAATCGGCATACCATCATTAAACACGGTTAACCTAAGCCCCTCACCACTCATTTCCATTGAGATGTCAATGATACTTCTCGCATATTTCAATGAGTTGCTGATCAGGTTTTCCATGAAAATCTTCCATTGCTCAAGATCTCCTTTAACCATGCAGTCCAATAACCGGTATTCAAATTGAATCTCCCCTCTCGTTGTCGATAAACGCTGACAAACAGAAAGAATGAGATCCTTTAAATCGATTGGCTCTTGATGTACGGGCTTTGTCGATAAATATTCCAGCTTCGTAATATATAACAAGTTTCCTATTTTTTTCTCCATGCTTTCTGCTTCATGTTTTAATATGGAAAGCGTTCCATCAAAGTCACCGGTCGGATAAATACCGTCGCTTATCGCTTCCAAATAGCTTCGTATCACCATTACAGGGGTCTTCAGATCGTGCGATGCATGCTGCAATAAAGCCTGTTGTGCTTCATCCTGTATGACTAGCTGCTTCCGCATCGACTCGATCGACTTGGCAAGCTCGCCAATCTCATCCCCTCTCTCCAACACAATCGGCTCCTTCCAATTTTTTTGAGAAATCTTGTTGACTGATCCTTTAATGGACAGGAGCGGCTTCACAATCCATTTTGAAAAGAAGATGGAAATAAACACCGCAAAAGCAAGAATAAAGAATAGAACGAGATAAATCCTCCTTAAGAGGGTATGAACAAGTTCCTTACGATACGTATCCCACAGGTAAGAGATTAAAATGAAGTCCTTGCCGCTGATTTGCCCTTTTTTGATGACATATAAAAGTTCCTGTCCGTTAATGGAAACCGAATACCGTTTGGAGCTGGAATTTTGCGAAAGTGCCTGCAAATAAAGGCGGTTGATTACATCTTTCGTCAGCCCCGCTTTTTTCAGGATTCTCCCCTGATCATCAAGCACAACATGCTGTACGGAGCGGATCGTCTGCTTATCAGGCTCACGCTTCCAATCTGAAAGCCGATTTTCAATGGCCACATTAAAATTCTGGGATTCCTCGATCGATTGATATATCTCTTTTGTAAAAAAACCTTTCAGCGTCGGGGGGATGATTAAAAATAGTAATATTCCAATTAGTAGACAAAACCCGGCAAAAAGGATGAACAACTGCTGCCAAATAGGTCGGTCTTTAAACATGATCGGTCAACCTATATCCATATCCATAGATTGTTTCAACTTGAAAGTAGGGCAATTTCTTTCGCAGCCTCCTGATTAAATCATCAACGACCCGGTCAGATCCAAAATAGTCGCTTCCCCAAACACATTGGAGAATTTCATCTCTTGAAAAAGCACGTCCGATATTTTGATAAAAAAAGAGAAACAAATCATATTCCTTTGATGTCAAGGTGATATGTTCGTCTTCATATGCAATCGTCCGTTTGAGTTCGTTCACCACATATGGACCATAAGTAGAAACTTCCAATGCATGTTTATTCTTGCCGTAAATCCGCTGAAGCAGCTTCTTTGTGCGAATGACTAATTCCTTCGGCAAAAACGGCTTTGCTATGTAGTCATCCCCGCCAAGCTCCAAACCTAAAATTCGGTCCAAATCACTGTCTCGTGCACTAATATAAATGACCGGCACATCTTCATGATGCTGTTTAATGTTTTTCAGCAGCTGGTACCCATCCATGTCTGGAAGCATGATATCCAATATCCAGCAATCCGGATGATCCGGGATGGCCTCCACAGCATCCGATCCATTATGAAAGGATGCCACTTCCCAACCCTCTCTTTTCAAGTAGGAAGTAAGGATGGAATTCAAATGCTTCTCATCCTCCACCAAATAAATACGATAACTCATATTTCATCTCTCCAACTGAATATTCATTAATAAAAAAATGAAGAGGGACGTCAAACGCCCCTACTTAAATTAAATACTATTTTACTGAACATTCAAAGTGGAACTTTTCGCTTTTTCCAGCTTATCAGCGATCATTTTGTTTGTTTGGACGAATTGATCATATTTTTTCGATAACAATGCAGCCACTTTCGCTTTGTCCTTCGCGTCGACTGCCGCCTTCAGCTGATCCCTGAATTGCTTATGAGCTTCACGTTTTGCTTTCCATTCTGTCTTTTTCTGTTGGAATAATTTTTTCCGCTCTTCCTTCGTCAAATTTTTACCCTTGTCCTTCAGCCCATCTTTTTGGTTCTTATGATATTCTTTCAGCTTTTCCCTTGTAGCAGGATCTTTCAGCTGATCGATTAGATCATTCCGTTCATTCACCGCAGCCGTCCATTTGCTCAAGGTATCAGGACTGTACTCCTTCACAAGGTCAAGCAGCTTTTGCTGATGCTCCTGTCTGTGCTCCATCCAATTCTGGTGCCTTTCGCCTTTATGCTCTTTCCACTTTTCTACCCTATCATGAAGCTTACTCTTCGGAGTGGAGTCAGGCTGATCCTCTGCAGCAAAAGCCATTGTCGGCACCGTCAACATTAATGCCGTTCCCAAAATAATCAAACTTCGCTTTTTCAACATCATTTCACGTCCTTTTCATCAAAATGTGGATTTGTACACCCTTATTTTAGACAAACTTTCCAGAATTATTGTCAAAGAAATATGTGAAATTATGTGAAAGGTGTACCAAGGCCGAAAAAAGGTGGAGATTTTCCTCGGAAATACTTTAGTCATTAACAAAAGTGAATATAAAATTTTTAAAAGTTTTTGTTATTGAGAGCTTCTAATTCTGCTACTGATGGGTTTGGTTTTGAAGGGCATCAGATCCATCTTCTGGTTCCCTTTATTTCGGATTTCGCTTTTGACGGGCACCAGATCCTCCTTCTGCTTCCCTTCATTTCGGATTTCGCTTTTGACGGGCACCAGATCCCCCTTCTGGTTCCCTTTATTTCGGATTTCGCTTTTGACGGGCACCAGATCCCCCTTCTGGTTCCCTTCATTTCGGATTTCGCTTTTGACGGGCACCAGATCCTCCTTCTGCTTCCCTTCATTTCGGATTTCGTTTTTGACGGGCATCAGATCCTCCTTCTGGTTCCCTTTATGTCCAATTTCGCTTTTGACGGGCATCAGATCCTCCTTCTGCTTCCCTTCATTTCGGATTTCGCTTTTGACGGGCATCAGATCCTCCTTCTGGTTCCCTTCATTTTGGATTTCGCTTTTGACGGGCAGCAGTTCGGTCTCCCCCGACAAAAAGCAGCCAGCTGATCTTTCAGCTGGCTGCCATGAAATGAATGCTTTATTATCTATCCTGCGAGGTCCGATTTTTTTCCTTGTTGAAGTTCGTACATTTGGTAGTATCGCCCTTTCAATGCCATTAGCTGGTCATGATTTCCCCGCTCCACAATGGTGCCTCGGTCTAATACGAGGATTTGGTCGGCATTTTTGATTGTGGAAAGCCTGTGAGCGATGATGAAGGTGGTCCTGCCTTTTTTCAGGACTTCCATCGCGTTTTGAATGATGGCCTCCGTTTCTGTGTCAATGCTCGATGTGGCTTCATCCAATATCAAGATGGCCGGGTCAAAGGCCAATGCCCTGGCAAAAGAGATAAGCTGCCGCTGACCTGATGACAGCGTACTGCCTTTCTCAATGACCGGTTCATCGTAGCCATTTTCTAAATTCTTAAAGATCCCCTCTGCTCCTACGTCATTCAAGGCTTTTTCGACCATTTCCCTTGTGATGCGTGGATCATCGAGGCTGACATTCGAAGCAATCGTGCCTGTGAAAAGATATGGATCCTGAAGGACGATTCCCATGTGCTCCCGGATCGTTTGATGTGGTATATCAACGATGCTTTTTCCATCGATCGTGATGCTTCCTTTGTTGGGATCATAGAATCGGAAGAGCAGATTCATGATTGAACTCTTTCCGGACCCCGTGTGTCCCACTAAAGCTACTGTTTCGCCCTGACTTGCTTCGAAGTTGATGTCCTTAAGGACATATTCTCCTTCCTTATAGGCAAAAAACACGTTATCAAACACAACATTTCCTTTATACCTCTTTATTTTTTCGTCGCTTACATTGATTCCATCTTCATCAATCAAGCGAAAGACGCGTTCGCTGGCAACGAGTGCCTGCTCCAGGTTTGCCAGCTGGTTCACGATGCCCTGAACCGGCTGGAACAAGCGGTTGATATAATCGACAAACGCGTATAGTACGCCCAAGGTTACGAAGGATTCCACCCCGATGGAGCCTCTCCCGAAATACCAAATGAACGATACAAAGGTGATATTCCTTAGAACACCGACCAGGTTATGTGAGGTCAAGGCGTTAAGGCTTAACAGTTTATTTTGAAAGGAAAAATGGGTTTCGTTGAGCTCATCGAACTCCTGTTTTGATTTTTCCTCGCGGCTGAACGCCTGGATGATATTCATCCCTTGGATCGATTCATTGATCATCGCGTTGATTTCACTGATTTTGCTGCGGATGACGTGGTTATATTTTGAAGCATACTTTCGGTAAAACAATATCCATACATACAAAATCGGCAAAAGAATCAAGCAGATCATGGCCAGTTTTACATCAAGGATGAATAGGGCGATGTAGATCCCGATGATATAGATCCCGCTAGTGAAGAAATTGGAGAGCACGTTTACGTAAAGTTCGCGGATCGCTTCGGTATCATTTGTGATCCTTGCCACGACTTTTCCTGCAGGCAGATTATCAAAATAGCTGATTGGCAGTCTTTGAATGTGCTGGAAGATGTCCATGCGCATTTTTTGAATGATGCGGTTGGCTGCCTTTCGCAAATAATAATGCTGGCCATACTGGAAAAATGAAGCGAAAATCAGAAGGCCCAAATAGATGCTAAACAATTTCATCAGCCTTGGAATTTCCGGATTGTAAAACTTAAGGAGCTGATCAATACCGAGTTTCTCAGCTTTGAATTTTTTGACGATGTTTCCTTTTGAAATCGTCAAGTAGCCATTTTTGAATTTTTTATCCCCATCGATATCGACAGGAGAAGGAACGAAAATGAAATCTCTGCCCGATTGGAAGATCCTTACCTCTTTTCCTTTCCTCTCTCCTTTTTGCAAATAATCTTCTCGCTTGTACCAATGCCCTTTATATAGGACGGCATCTTGCCCTTTGTTGGTTTCGTACCACTTCGTTTCAATGCCGAGGATGTGATGATCGATCATCCTTTTGGCGATAAATGGACCTGCCAGCTCGGCACCGACCGAGACAGCAAGCATCAGAAGGGCTGCAATGATGACCTTTTTATATAATAATGCATAATTGAAGAGCCTTTTGCCTAATTTCATGCCTGCACCCCCTCCATTGCCGTTTCCTCTATTTGCTGACGAATATATTGCTCCATGTACCATCCGTCGTTTTCTACTAAATCTTGATGCGTCCCTTCTTCGATGATCTTCCCATCATCCAATACAACGATCCAATCGGCATGCTGAACTGCAGATAATCGATGTGTCGTGATGATCGTTGTTTTCCCGGAACGCTCAGACCGGATATTCTCAATGATCTTTGTTTCTGTTTTCGCATCCACAGCAGAAAGCGAATCATCCAAAATCAAGATTTCAGGATTCTTGATCAATGCTCGTGCAATCGAAATACGCTGCTTTTGCCCCCCGGAAAGGGCCACCCCCTTTTCTCCAACGAGCGTTTCCAGTTTATCCGGGAGCATTGACAAGTCTTTCCTGAATGCAGCCAAATCGATTGCTTTCTCAAGATCTTCTTCTCCAGCTTCAGGGTTTCCGAATAAAATATTTTCCTTTACCGACCTTGAAAATAATACGTGGTCCTGTGGGACATAGCCAATCCATGATTTTACCTGCTCTTTCGTTTGTTCCTGGATCGGGACATCCGCGATGGCCAATAATCCTTCCCCTGCAGGATACTCCCTTAGGAGCTGTTTGATCAGTGTCGTTTTCCCGCTTCCCGTTTTCCCTACAATCCCAAGAGTTTCTCCTTTTCTAAGCGTCAGGCGAAGATCCTTTAAATTGGCTGTATTCGAAGATGGATACTGGAATTTGAAATCTTTAAAATCAATGGATTCCGGATCCTTAATGACCGTTGGCCGTGAAGGATTTTGTACGTCCTCTCGATAGTTCAATGTTTCCTGGACACGGTCCAAAGAAGCATTCCCGCGCTGCATGACATTGATCAGTTCACCGATCGCAAACATCGGCCAGATGAGCATGCCCAGATATACGTTAAAAGAGACCAAATCCCCCAAGGTAAGCACCTGGTGAAAGACAAGATATGCCCCATATCCAAGTCCGATCATATAACTCACGCCCACAAGCGTTTTGATGGTCGGATCAAATAATGAATCAATTTTGGCCACCGCCAGGTTTTTCTTGAATACATCCTCTGTCATTTCTTCAAATTTCTTCTCATCCGCACGCTCCTGGACATAGGCGCGGATGACCCGGACACCGGCAATCGACTCAAGCACCTTGTCATTCAGATCCCCAAAGGCATCCTGTGCACTCATGAAGCGCTTATGAATTCTGGCTCCATAAATTTTCATGAGGATTGCCATGATCGGGAGCGGCAGAATTGAGGCAAAAGTCAGCTTCCAGCTGATAAAGAATCCCATTGTGCAGAGGATCGTCAGCATAAAGATGCTGGAATCGATCAACGTAAGGATGCCGAAGCCTGTTGTAACCGAAACAGCCTTAAGGTCATTCGTGGCCCTTGCCATCAAATCACCTGTGCGGTTTTTCTCATAAAATGTGGGCGTCATTTTCAGGAAATGGCCCATCAGACTGCCGCGCAGCTTTCTTTCGATTAAGAACGCACCGCCAAACAACAAGTATTGCCAATAATATGTGATGCTGTAGGATGTGACCGCAATCGCCGTCAAATAAAGAATATATTTATATATTCCACCCAAGGTCAGCGTCCCGAGGTGGATATCATCAATGGCCATTCCGACAAGCTTTGGCGGGAGGACATCGAAAACACCGACAATCGTCAATAAAACAACGGCAATCGTGTACCGCTTCCAATTTTCTTTAAAGAACCAGCTCAATTTCCATAATACACTAAACATTCACTATTCCCCCTTTTCTTCTTCTTCGCTATCCGCTATCTGGATCCGCAGCCCATGAAATCATCCATTTTCCTTTTGTATTTTTCATCTGAATACCTCCAAAAATTTTTTTATAAAAAGGGCATTGCCCGATTTAACATAAATAAGGCATACCGCGCAATGCAGTATGCCTGGAAAAAAGCATAATAAAAGCACAGATTAAAAGATTCAACCCATGCTTTGTGAACTGGAGAAAAAATTAAATTTGAGCGTTCCCAGGATAGGTCGAAAAGATATGGAGTTGTTTTCTGATCAATTTGCTTCCAACAATATAGTTCATCTTAATGACCTCCTTTGGTTAAAATTTCTATTTTACTACTCAAACAGATTAACACCTTCACAATATTAAGTCAATTTAAATTTAGAAAATTCTTTCGATTGTTGATAATACATGTTATGACACCAATTCAACAATATTCATAGACTTCTTTCCTATTTTTTTGGTGCAGCGTTGATTCCCATGGACTGATGCCCGCTTTCCAAGGGGACGGTTTATACGGAAGATGGTGCCGATTGATTGATCGGCTGCTTCTTATCTTCAGCGAATTTTGGGAGCACGATCAAATAAAATATCCCGACGATCATGAGACATCCCCCGACTATCCAATAAAGCATTTCTACAGAAAGGAATGCAGGGAAACTAAAGGCAATGAATCCAAGGGTCGCTGATTGTGAAACCATCATAAGCGGACTGACCCACCCTTGTACCCTGCCCATCATTTTCGCATCGACCACACTCGGAACCCAGCCGCCGATTCCGATATTGGCAAATGGAATTCCAAATGCAGATAAAAATACAAGAATCAAAAAGACAACCGTGTTGGACGTAAATGAACACGCAACCGTAAATCCTCCGGAAACCAACAAGCCGATGACGATCAACTGATAAAATTTTATTTTTTGTACGATCACGGATGCGATCACACCACCGATCAACGCCCCTAATCCGAACATTGCTCCAAGGATGATCGAGAACTCTTCATACGTTTGCGGCGCAAGCTTATATTTTAAAATGAACACGGGCATCACTGAAAATCCGCCGTTTACAACACCAAATACAAAAAATCCAACGATCAAAGAGAGCAGAAGCTTATGCTTTAAGATGTAAACCATCCCTGCCTTGAAATCTTTCAACACGAACTTCGGATTTAAATCCTTCCATGTATGCGGTCCATTCGGGAGCTTTGCTTCATTTGAGATGGTACATGCTTTGATAAGGAGTGCACTCGCCACAAAAGTGACCCCATCGATCAAAATGGCCCCATAAATGCCCACAAGCCAATAAGCAAGGATCCCCAGGCCATTACCCACGAGCATGAAAACACTCATGACCAACTGATTCAATCCTGCAGAGGTAGCATAGTCATCCTTATTTAAGACTCCTTGGAGGATTCCCGATTCTGCCGGGAAGAAAAACTTCTGGACTCCACTCCGTAAGAATAGGACTGCAAAAATCACCGGCATCCACCCGGTCCAGATCGCGAACAATAATATTATGGACAGCGCAGCACAGATAGCATCGCAGTAATACGCGACCTTTTGACGATCCAAACGGTCAGCCACTACACCGACAAGGAAAAAAACAGCGAGGGTCGGAAGAGAATACATGAGTTCCGTAATCGACGCATACATAGGCTGGCTCGAAAACCGGTCCAGTAAATAAAACATGAAGGCAGTGACCCCGATGATGCTTCCCATTTGCGAAGTGAACGTGGCTAGAAATAACTTTACGAACGTTTTGTTTTTAAATATCCCCAAAAATTTCTTCATACAGATTCCCCTTACGTTTATTGATACTTTTATTATATTTGTCTCATTAAAACAGGTAGAGAGTCGGGTGGAGGTTTCTTCCTCCGCCTTCAGGCTGATATTTTTTTCCATATTTTTTTAGATTCTCTGTGCAATTGGGAATACCTGCTATCATCAGATTTTTTAAATAACGTAAAGGTTTATGAATCACCACCTCGGGTAAATATACTCTAACCGGTTTAGTAGAGAATTCTCTTCTTATATTAACTTTACTTATAAGAGGTGTTTCAGCAATGATAAGAACAATACTTATGATAATTGGTGCAATCGTCGTTATTGGCTGGTTGGTCAATGCCCTAATGTAAACTTATTCACTATTAAAACGAGGTGATAATAATGGATGAACATAAGCATGTCGAAGTAAAACGTGAAGAAAAAACCGATAATAGTATGGTTGGAGCGACAGTAGTAAAATATGTGGCATATCTCATTATTTTCTTCGGAATCATCTGGTTTCTCATTCACTATATTTTGCCGATGTTCTAAAAGCAGATGCCCTCTTGAAAA
Source organism: Falsibacillus albus (assembly GCF_003668575.1). Taxonomy (NCBI): domain Bacteria; kingdom Bacillati; phylum Bacillota; class Bacilli; order Caryophanales; family Bacillaceae; genus Falsibacillus; species Falsibacillus albus. The sequence continues at coordinate 297,108 of NZ_RCVZ01000002.1, forward strand.
GGGCATCTTTTTTTGTTTAAAGAGGCTCTATGTGATTTCTGCTGCAGGATGCTTTGCTTTCTGAGCGGTAAGGTTTAAGCCTCCGGAGTCTACTCTTAAAACAGCAAGTTTAAGGAAACAGCTTATCTAAGTGGACCTGTTGAACAGTCCCTTTTAATTTCATTGCAACCATTTTCCTGGTAAGAGCTAACATCAATAATAAGTTTTTAAATAGCCCCCAAATAAAAAAGCAATCGAGGAATATCCTCGATTGCCTTTTTGTTTTTAATGCTTATTGCCTTTCCCGTGTCCATGACCTTTCAAAAGGTCCTTCCATCTCTTTTTCGCTTCATCTAATTGTTTTTTCCATTCCTTTGTTTTTTCTTTTAATTTTCCTTCAATGCTTTGTTTTTGTTCCGCTTCCTTCTTCTTGCGTTCCTGTTCCAAAGAATAGTTGACGGATTTAACATCAAAGTCCTTTGTTTCCACATGTGGAATGGCGCTTTCCATGACGGCTTTGAAGACAGGTACGACGCCATTTTCACTGAGACCGGTTAAATAATGGTTTTTATCAGTATGATCATACCCCATCCAAACGGCTCCGACTAGATTTGGCGTATATCCGACGAACCATTGATCCATCGTTCCATTCCGTGTACCGCTGACTTGGGTTGATCCAGTCTTGCCGGCAATCGGATGGCCAGGGATTTGTGCTTTACTTCCAGTACCTGTTTCAACAACATTGAGCATCATGGACGTCATCTGATCGGCCACTTTCTTACTCATGACATCTGTCTCTTTTTTCTTCCACTTCATGATCACATCGCCGGTCGGTCCAACGATTTTGGTAATGATGTGGCTGTCCTCACGCTTCCCGTCATTTGGGAAGGCAGAAAATGCTTCTGCCATTTCCTGCGGAGAAACTCCTTTGTGGATATTCCCCAATGCGAGGCCGAGCTGACGATCATCCTTTGTCAAAGGGATCCCGAATTTTTTAACGGAATCCATCCCTTTCTGAATGCCAATTTCATTCAGCAGCCATACGGCAGGCACGTTGATCGATTCTTCCAAAGCTTTATACATCGGGACTTCACCCAAGTATTTATCATTATAGTTGGAAGGAGAGTAACCCCCGTTGAATTCCATTTTTTCATCTTTCAATGGCGACATAGCCGTGTATCCTTCTTGTACAGCTGGCGTATAGACGGCCAGGGGCTTCATGATCGAACCTGGCTGTCTGGCGAGGCTGGTAGCTCGGTTAAACCCTCTGAATGTATGATCCCCTCTTCCGCCGACAAGCCCTCTGATACCGCCTGTTGTTGGATCGATCAGGATTGCTGAACTTTGAACCATTTGATCAGGCTTGCCTTGCGGGAATAATGAATCCCTTTGATATACCTTTTCCAAGGATGCCTGGATATTTTGATCCATCGTCGTATATATTTTATATCCTTTTGTCAATATATCATCCTGCGAAAGGCCGTATTTGTTAATGGCTTCATTTAATACGGCATCCACATAGGAAGGATATTTATTTTTCAGCGGATCCCCGCCTTTATCCTCCAGGGTGATTTTCTCGCTTTTTGCTTCCTTGTATTCAGCAGAGCTGATCATTTTATACTTCTTCATTTGTCCAAGTACGACATTTCTTCTCTGGATGGCTTTATCATAATGCTCATATGGATTCAATGCAGATGGCGCACGGATCAATCCCGCCAGCATCGCTGCTTCACTGATTGATACATCCTTTACGTCTTTGCCGAAGTATTTATGGGAGGCATTTTGAACACCCCATGCACCGTGGCCGAAGTAAATCTGATTCAAATACATTTGTAAAATTTCATCTTTGCTATACTGCTTTTCTATTTCAGCAGCCAAAAAGAGTTCTTGTATCTTTCTTTTATACGTCCTTTCTGGTGAAAGGAGCGCATTCTTCGTCAACTGCTGGGTAATCGTACTTCCTCCGGCTACAACATGCCCGGCAAAAAGATTTGAGACGAACGCCCTTGCCATCCCTTTGAGGTCAAAACCACCGTGCTCATAAAAGCGGTGATCTTCAATGGCCACGACAGCATCCTTCATTCGATCAGGGATATTATTGATATCCACCCCTTCCGTCCGATTGGCCGTCACCTTGCTGGCTTCATCTCCGTCTTTGTCATAAATGACGGTTGACTGGGATAATCCTTTCTTTAAATCTTCCACATTTGCGTTGCTTGCAAAATAAGCAAAGAAGCCGATGAAGGCTAAAACTAATATTGAAAATAATAAGATCAAAATCTGATTCATATGCTTTCGTTTCCAAAACTTTTTAAAGGCAAGCATATACTGTTTGATTTTTCCCATGTTAGACTACCTGCTTTCCTTTCAATGTACCATTATTTTCTTACTAATTGGACCAGTTATACTTACCCTTTTTAACAAACTGATAATCGCGTATGTACAAAAAAGGTTGACTGATCATGCTAAGTTTATAAGATATAACAAATTAATCGATTTGGCAAAACACTAAAATATTCTAAGGATATTTTTGTAAAGTTTCTTACTGTTGGGTCAAATGTTCAGTAGGGTTGATTTGCTCGCTTCCCAAGAGGTAGGAGTTGAGTTCCTCGCTGGTTCTCACCATGCCCGTTGATCCCTCCGGAGTCTCGTATTTTTCGCTCCAATCAACAATTTTCAAGAAAGACTCTTAAACAACAGAATTTGTGAAAACGGCTTATCCCAAAGGTGAGTTGAAGAAGTAATTTCGTAAAAGGATTTGTATATACACAGGCGTTCGTATTGTGGATCCTTTTTTTGCGGGTATCATATTTTACGTTTTCCGAAACATTCGTCATCAATATGTAAAATTGAAATAAGACTATTTTTCTGAATATTGGGTAAATGATTTCTATGATACAAAAATCATAGTCAA